>SOJU01000140.1 GCA_004376465.1 Anaerolineales bacterium
CAGAATTTGAAGCCACACCCGTTAAAGATCCAGAACAAATCCGCGACCTTATGGAAGAGGACACAACCATAGTGGCGATCGATGAAGCTCAGTTTTTTCACGAGAGTATATGCGATGTCGTCCAAGAATTAGCGGCAGCCGGTCTGCGCGTGATCGTCGGCGGTTTGGATACCGACTTTCGAGCGGAACCTTTCGGTTGCATGCCGAAGTTGATGGCACAGGCGGAACGTGTGGATAAGCTGCACGCAATTTGCATGGTCTGTGGAGGAGCGGCATCACGTACGCAACGGTTAATTAACGAAAAACCCGCGCATTATCATGAGCCAATTGTTGTGGTTGGTGCTAGTGAGATGTATGAGGCTCGCTGCCGCGAGCATCACGTGGTTCCAAAGGATTGAAGATGCTGCCGTATGAGGAGTTCCTAGAGGAAATTCTGATCCCCGGAGATGTGCTTCAAGCGAGAATTGCAGAGCTTGGGGCGGAGATCAGCCGGGATTATGAAGGCAAAAGCGTTCTGCTAGTTTGCATCTTGCGCGGTGGGGTGATGTTCCTCACCGATCTGATGCGCACGCTCACGATCCCTCATGCCATTGACTTCATGGCTGTATCCTCTTATGGAACCGGAGCACGGCAATCGAGCGGGCAGGTTAGAATCACGCTTGATCTTCAGAGCTCAATCGAAGGCGAGGATGTTATCCTGGTTGAAGATATCATCGACAGCGGACATACAATTGCATCCGTGATCGGATTGCTTAAAACCCGTCAACCCTCGTCCGTGTGTGTATGTACTTTATTAGATAAGCATGAGCGCCGAGAGACGGAGGTCCCGATCCATTACAGTGGTTTTAAAATCCCCAACAAGTTCGTCTTTGGCTACGGACTTGATCTTGATGAATACTATCGGAATCTCCCTTTCATCGGTGTTGTGAAACCAGATAAGTATATCCCCCCGGATTAGGTTTCCTTTTTTCGGATGACCCTGCAAAAATTCCTCACACCTGCGCTCCTCGAGTTTTTTCCTTCACCAGTTGATGGTCCGCAAATATGGCTGGTGGGAGGTGCGGTTCGGGATCATTTCCTACAACGTCAATCCTTCGATCTTGATTTTGTTGTTGATGGCGATGCTCTTCGCCTTGCCCGGCGGATTGCCGATGGGTTGGGTGGAAAATACTACGACCTTGATACGGAGAGGGGAGCGGGGCGAGTATTGGCGCCCGGATCTAATGGAGAAGAATGGGTCTTTGATTTCACACGAATGAGAGGCTCCAGTCTTCAAGATGACCTCTGGTCTCGTGATTTCACGATCAACGCGCTGGCGTTTGACCCACATAATCTCGATATTCTTATCGACCCGACAAGCGGTCTGAAAGATCTAAATGATGCGCTTCTGAGGGAATGCAAACCCGAGGCAATACAAACTGACCCCGTGCGTGCCTTGCGGGCCGTTCGCATCGCTTCTGAGCTTGAGTTCCGCATCGAGCCGAATACTATTCAGCAGATCAAGGCAGCGGGTTCATTATTGGCTCATGTCTCGGTTGAGAGGCTGCGGGATGAGCTCTTTCGTATGCTTGAACATCATCAACCAGCGCGATCGCTGCGATTGCTGGACCATCTAGGTCTCTTCGATACGCTCTTCAACGAACTCTATTATCATCCTGGAGGAGAATCACATATTGGAGATAAGCGTGAGTTCGCCCGGCAGGCATTCACAGTAATCTCAACGCTCAGCGAATTATTCCAGGTCTTGGCGCCCAGGCATGACCCTGACGCCGCAGCAAACTCGACGCTGGGATTGATCGCCATTCGCCTGGGGCGCTTTCGTGAAGCGTTGACAGGCTATCTTGACGAAGAGCTGAGCTCTGGGCGAACCCAACGGGCCTGGGTTCTCCTGGGGAGTCTTTTTTCGACTAACGTTAATCGTGACCTTTCTGGCGATTATGACGAATCTCCTGTAGGGGTAGATCGGGGTAACAAGACGCTTGCAGCTTCGGCGTGGTCTGACCGCTATCACATGAGCCGCAAAGAAAAGGATTGGCTTGAACGATTTCTTGTTGGGGATATCCCTCAATTATCAGCGGATGTTGGCGGGAAAAATGATTTCCAAATCCATCGCTTCTATCAGCGAGCAGAGGGAGCTGGCGTTGGGATTGTTTTCGGTGCTTTGGCCAGCTTCTTGGCAGGGACGGATGGGGCGCCAGCGGAGGATGACTGGGAAAGCCGTGTGACTATTGCCCGTCAGCTCCTTGAAGCATATTTCAACCGACGAGATGAGATCATAGATGTGGACCCCCTGCTGAGTGGGGAAGAAATCATCTCAGAATTTAACCTCAAGCAAGGACCGCTGATTGGAGAACTTCTTCAGCGCCTGATTGAGCTTCAGATTGCAGAAAAGCTCGATGAACGAGATCAAGCCTTGCATGCGGTGAGAACAATACTTACAAACGGATCCAAGACACGCGGTGATTTAACTTAGCATACTTGGAGTATTGCCCGCTCTGCGCATAGCCAATCTTGGTCACGTTGAATGACTGAAGACAGACATTACTTAGGTATCTATAGGATTCCCCGGGCAATTAATGGAGGAAATCGTTCCTAGTGAGGGGATGGAAAGTTTTCTGCGACAAGCCTACACTCTGGTGTTGATAGTCAAATTCAAATCTAGTTCTTCAAGGAAAGATCACGCTGAGTACGGGCTCATAGAAACAGCGACACCCCGTACTGGTCGAGCACCCGTTAACTGGTAATTCAGGAACCGCATCTTTTGGATAGGTGCCCTCAATTTGCCGGCATGCGGGGCACGCATCCCCGTTGACGATAAGGCGGACTTGGCTTACACGAGGGTTTGATTGCATATCTTTAAGGGCTTTAGCGGTCGCAGAATGAATGGAAAGGTCTGCTCCACACTGGATGCATTCACCTGCGGTATCGGGGGATTGTTTATTGCATTGTGTACAGGTTCGCACGTAATACCTCCTCTG
>SOJU01000142.1 GCA_004376465.1 Anaerolineales bacterium
ACCTGTCGCTTACGAAGCGACCGCTCTGCCGACTGAGCTACGCTGGCTTGCTGTGCTTAGGAATGTAAATTCTCAGGAAAAACCTGGATGCCAATGCGGCGGGATTATACCAGCCGCAGCGAAGGCTTGGCAAGAAGGTCAGCCTGTTGGATAATGAAACTATGCGCGTAGCGATGCTTTCATACCACACATGTCCTCATGCAACCTTGGGAGGGAAGGACACCGGAGGCATGAATGTTTATGTCCGGGACCTGACCCGAGAATTGGGTCGCAGAGGGGTCGGCGTGGATGTTTTTACTCGTTCCCAGGATGAGCATGTTCCACATGTTCTCCATGATTTAGGTTATGGCAACCGGATCGTCCACATCCGTGCAGGCCCAGAAGTTCCCATGGCTAGAACGGAATTGGTCGAGTATCTCCCTCTATTCATGGAAGGGATCCTTCAATTTTCGCGAGCGAAAAGACTGACCTACGATCTCATCCATTCACATTACTGGCTCTCCGGGCTTGCGGCGCTGAATCTGCGCGATCTCTGGTCGACGCCCGTTATCCAGATGTTTCACACCCTGGCTGTCATGAAAAATCGAGTAGCTCGCAGCGAGCAGGATACAGAATCAACAATTCGTGTGGATGCAGAAAAACGCTTGCTGCGCGAGGTCGATCGCGTTGTCGCTGCCACACAAGCCGAGGTTGCCCAAATCCAATGGTTATACAAAATTGGGACCGAGAAAGTGATCGTAATCCCACCTGGTGTGGATACGAGTCATTTCTACCCCATAGCGAAGGATGAAGCAAAAGAGTTTGCAGGGATCCCTCAAGAGAAGCGGGTCATCCTCTTTGTTGGTCGGATCGAATCTCTGAAAGGCATCGATACCTTGCTGCGCGCGATTGCACAACTTGTTGACAAGGGTGTTTTTCGGAACATCCCCTTCGGGCTTCTCGTAATCGGAGGGGACGCAGACATAAGTGCAGATGATTCCAACGGGGAGATGGTTAGGCTGCAAGATATTTGTGATTCTCTGGGTCTGGGTGAAATCGTCTCCTTCTTGGGCAAGTGCGACCAGGATATCCTGAAATATTATTACTCCTCTGCTGAGATTGTCGTCGTTCCGTCTCATTATGAGTCATTTGGCCTGGTAGCGTTAGAGGCCATGGCTTGTGGGACGCCTGTCGTTGCCTCGGAAACGGGAGGCTTGGTATTCCTGATTCGAGACGGCGAGACAGGCTTCCATGTCCCTGCCGGCGATGTTGATGCGCTTGCTGATAGACTGGCTCGGCTATTTCAGGATGATGTTCTACTCACACGTCTGGGAAGCCAGGCTGCAGCCTATGCTAAGGGATACGACTGGGCTCAGATCACTGATCAAATTCTCGATCTTTATGGGACGCTATTGCCTAGATCTGCATAGTAGCGCGCATGCAACAAGTGCGTTTCTTCAGAGATGTCGGATCTGATTGAGCCCAAAGGAAGGCTCACCATATAATGAAACACGGCTTACAATAGGTTGCCATGTAGAGTATTTCGAACAACAAACCACTTTTGAGAACCGGAACAGGAATTAGGATGGAAGAGCGGGTGATTAAGAATTATCTCATTGATATGGACGGGGTGCTTGTGAGCGGACGGAAGCTGATTCCGGGTGCGAGTGATTTTATACACGCTCTGCAGGATACTGACCTAGGATACCTTGTCCTGACAAATAACTCGATATATACACCGCCTGATCTCTCTCACCGCCTCCAGATGATGGGGTTGGACATCCCCAGCGAGAAGATCTTCACTTCGGCAATGGCAACTGCCTGGTTTCTCGACTCCCAGCACCCACAGGGGAAGGCATTTGTAATCGGTGAGAGTGGTCTTACAGACGCAATCTATTCCATTGGGTATGTAACCACAGACACCACACCAGATTATGTCGTCCTCGGTGAGACGTTGAGCTACAATATGGTTTCGATCACGCGCGCGGTCCAATTGGTCGCGGATGGCGCCCGGTTTATCGCCACAAACCCCGATCCATCCGGACCTTCAGAGAGCGGGATCGTGCCAGCGACAGGAGCGTTAGCGGCACTGATTGAGAAAGCAACCGGCGTACACCCCATGTTCATCGGCAAACCTAACCCCTTTATGATGCGGGCTGCTTTGAACTTCCTTGGAGCCCATACTGAGAATACTGTGATGATCGGGGATCGGATGGAAACGGATATCATCGCCGGTGTTGAAAGCGGTCTGGAAACGATCCTGGTGCTCACCGGCATCGCTTCTCGGGACGACCTGGATCGATATCCTTACCGGCCATCGCGCGTTGTAGAATCCTTGAGTGAAATAAGGATAGGATGAGGCTCTGTTGGTGATGAACGCTCATATTAGCAAGTTGTGGAGGTATTGAAGATGTTGCCATATATTGTCATCATACTGGCAGTGGTTTACTTCGTTATGAAAGGTACAGGGTTCCTGGACGAATTTTCAAAGTCGCGGCGTACGCAGGATGATCCTGAAGAGCAACAGGGGTGGCGCTTGTTAGATCGAATGCGCAATGATTCTGAGATGAATCGCCGCCTGGAAATCTTCAAGGAATTTCTAGGTGATAACAATGAAGATGAAGATGAGTGAATGGTTCACTTGTCTCTGCCATCGAACGAATTTGAAACATTTCCCCTGGTAACTCAGTTGAAAGTTTAACAGTGTAGTGTCTTGCTAGATACAATTGGTGGTCTGGCGGCGCTGGGAACATCTATCTTTTGGGCTGCCGGATCCACATTTTTCACGTTCGCCAGTCGAGAGTTGGGCTCGGTAGCCGTAAACCGAGTTCGGTTTTTACTGGCGATGATTTTTCTCGCCATTACACATTTAGCCATTAATGGAGCACTGCTTCCAGTAAACGTAAAACCGGAGACGTGGTTTTGGTTTGTGCTATCGGGGGTTATTGGGTTGGTCCTTGGTGACGCTTTCCTTTTCCAAGCGTTTGTGTGGATTGG
>SOJU01000113.1 GCA_004376465.1 Anaerolineales bacterium
GTGGGGCGAGTGGGAGTCGAACCCACACGAGGTTTCCCTCAGAGGATTTTAAGTCCCCGGCGTCTGCCAATTCCGCCACCGCCCCTTGGGCATATTGTATTCTCAAGCATTCAGGCGTCAAGGGATGGGTTCCCAGGTCTTCGCAGGCGTCAGGGGAGGTGCCCAGAAGTAATTCAACCTGATTTGGACAGGACGATGTCATACTGAGGTTCCCTTCGCCTCCTCTGCGCTTCGCATCAGCGTGACAACCCATCACCGCGGCCATCCCTTATCGTTGGCAACCCCTATGCTATAATCTCGCCCGGAGAGGTTTAAAAGTATGTTTAAGAATATTGCGAAAGCCATAAGCGGTGATCCCATCCAAAAAATGCTGGATCATTACCGCGAGATGGTAGATGAGATCAACGCTCTTGAACCAGGATTGCAGGCTCTTTCAGACGAGACGTTAAAAGCAAAAACCGGCGAATTCAAGGAGCGCTTGCAGCAGGGCGAGACTGTCGACGACTTGCTCGTTGAAGCCTTTGCGGTTGTGCGCGAAGTTGCGATTCGCACGGTTGGGTTACGGCATTTCGATGTCCAGCTTGTCGGCGGAATCGTCCTTCATCTAGGTCAGATCGCCGAAATGAAGACGGGGGAAGGTAAAACCCTGGTGGCCACGATGCCAATATACCTTAACGCCTTGGGGGAACGGGGCGTTCATCTGGTCACCGTTAACGATTACCTTGCGCGGCGTGACGCACGCTGGATGGGTCCAGTTTTCCACTTTCTAGGATTGAGCGTCGGGGTGTTGCAAGAAGCTTCTCGGACCGAGCATGGTCGTAAGGCGTTCATCTACGATCCTGACCTGGGATCTGTCCAGGAAGACGTCCATCAGCTGCGCCTGGTCGATCGTAAGGAAGCGTATTCGGCTGATGTGACCTATGGAACCAACAACGAATTTGGTTTCGATTACCTGCGGGATAACATGGCCCGCACGCTCGAAGCACGGTCGCAGCGCGGGCATTATTTCGCCATACTCGACGAAGTGGACAACATCCTCATCGATGAGGCCAGAACACCTTTGATTATCTCCGGTCCATCACATGACGACCCAGGGCTCTATGTTCAAATGGCCCAAGTGGTTAAACAACTTAACGCCGAGGATTTTGAGGCCAATGAGAAAGACCGGACAGTGGCGCTCTCTGAGATTGGCGAGAATCACGTCGAGCAGCTGCTCAAGACACCCATTCGCGATCCAGATCGTCCAGAGGACATTACTCCGGAGCAGGCTCGATTGCTCGGGCACCTGGAGCAGGCGCTGCGTGCAGAGCATCTCTTCAAACGGAATAAGGATTACGTCGTTCAAGCCGGACGTGTAATCATCGTGGATGAATTCACCGGTCGTATGATGGCCGGCAGGCGCTGGTCTGACGGATTGCACCAGGCAGTTGAGGCTAAAGAGGGAGTTCGCGTTCGACAAGAAAATGTAACCTATGCCACGGTCACTTTGCAGAATTACTTCCGTATGTACGAGAAGTTGGCGGGCATGACGGGAACTGCTGTGACGGAAGCCGAGGAGTTCAGCAAAATATACGATGTTGATGTGATCCCGCTTCCCACCAATCTAGAATTCATCGTAATGCAGCCAGGTACGGATCTGGATGAAATCGATTATTCTGAAAACGGCAGCAATTTCGTCTACTACACTCGTGTGGATGACCAGGATCAAACCCCGGTGTTTTGGCGCCGAAAAGATTACCCGGATATCGTTTACCGAACCGAAGAAGCGAAGCTCCGGGCGGTTACCCTGGAGATTTTGCGGCGGCACACTCTAGGCCAACCGCTCCTCGTTGGAACGACTTCTGTGGAACTTTCAGAACGTCTCTCATCACGCCTGCGGGCAGATGCGCTTCAAACCCTGGCCAACATCCAAATCCTTCGTGATGCTTACTTGGAGGCGCACGACATACCCGATGATGGTATGCGGGTCGACGCTTTGAAACCTCTCTACCATCCGCTTCCCGAGGTTAAATCCCCCACTCTGCGTCCGTTCGCTCGTGAATTGGACATCTCGCTCAATCCCACCAGCGAGGAGAATCTCGAGCGCTTATTGAAGATCTTAGAGCTTGCCCCATCGGATCTCGAGAGGCTGACTGAAGCGCTGAAGGGCGGAGTCCCGCATAATGTTTTGAACGCGAAGAAGCATGATGAGGAGTCAGCCATCATCGCCTGGGCAGGATCCTTGGGCGCGGTGACCATCGCCACAAACATGGCCGGGCGAGGTGTAGACATCAAGCTCGGCGGTGAGATCGCGGAGGAAATCCTCGCCGCGGTGAACCGTGTTTTGCGGCGGGTCGGGGTTCAGGATCCTGAGAACATGAGTTTGGGTGAGCGACTCAGAGCACTGGCGAAGGCGGATAAAGAGGCAATTGGAATCTACGAAGCAGAAATCGAGCAGCTGAAACGCTTCATAGAGGACAGCAAGCGAGTGTGGGATGTTGGCGGTCTGCATGTGATCGGTTCAGAGCGGCACGAATCACGGCGCATCGACAACCAGCTGCGCGGTCGCGCAGGCCGGCAGGGAGACCCAGGATCTTCGCAGTTCTTCCTCTCCCTGGGAGACGAGTTAATGCGTCTTTTCGGCGGAGAACAAGTGGCGAATCTCATGCACCGGTTCAATATCGATGATGCTGTTCCAATCGCTCATAAGATTGTGAACCGCACGATCGAACAAGCTCAAACTCGGGTTGAGGGTGCGAATTTTGACACTCGAAAACACCTTCTCGATTATGATGACGTACTCAATCAACAGCGCGAAGTTTTCTACAATCAACGCAACCGGGTCTTCACGAAGGACAGTTTAAGCGATGATATCGCCTTGATGCTGAGCACTGAGGTTGAAGAGCATGTCCAAATAGCGCTTGCCGATCCCGAGGGACCCTGGAAGCTGCTTGCCTGGCTGGAGGAAACCCAACCGACAATCGGGCTTGAGAGCGATGAACCCTATCCATCCTTCATGTTGAGCGAGCTTCTAGGTTCATTAGAAGAGTTCTCCCAAGCGGATGAATTAAAACAAGGTCTCCTAGAAATCGCTCGAGGATCGTTGGACGCGAATAAAGTTCATTTGCAGCGAGCCGTTGATGAGCAGTTGACTCATGCCCTTGAGCGCCTGGATGACCAGGTTGAGCAGCGTGTCGAATTTGCAGAGATGGCTGTCGATGCTGCGATTTATGAAGCCGAAGAAGAGGGGAAAGACATCGACCCTCGCAGTTTACTGGAGGCGGTCGAGCAAGCGGCAGGTTTACGCATCCAGATGGATGATAAGACTTTGCAGCAGGTGCGCGAGGATCCACAAAGTTTCCAGCGGCGAATCCGGGAGATGGTGGAGGCCAGTTTCGGCTTACGCATTTGGGCTGGTTTGATACAGGCAGTTGAACGCAGGATTGGGGAAAGCTTGAATCTTAAGTCAAGCGTTTCAGCGACAATCGATTGGGATCAAGCGTCAGAAGATCTGCAAAACGCGATCGAGAGCGTATGGGAAGCTCGCTCAGGGCGGATCTTGGGTGAAATCGAGACAGATCTGCAGAATGCCCTACGGGAAAATTCAACGCTCGACGCGCGGGAAAGAATCCGTTTTTTGATCCAAATGAGCTACGGTCAACGCAGCTTTTTCGATCGGAAAACACACCAGCGCCAATCGGTTAAAGTCGCCCGCCTTACCTATCCATTCTATGCTGCTAATCTCATCTTGGACCGCGATCCGGACGAGCTCACAGAACAGATTGTGCGGCATCTTGAAGGCGCTCAAGAGTCCTTGAAAAACCTGCTTGGGAACGCAGCATTCTCACGGCTTGCCGGATCGAAGTTGGATCAATTGGAAGCGCGGTCACAGGATCAAATACGAACCGCACTGGGGCAGGAAGCGTTTGATCAATACGCCGGGCAAGGTCCACTTTCATCCTTATCCGCGGATGCACAAGGGACGATCTCCAATGTATTGGGAAGCCAGGCGCTAGCACGTGCCCATAGAGAGCTTTTCCTTTCCGTCGGCGATCGAGAGTGGGTGGATTACCTCACGCAGATGGAGGCGCTCAGGACCTCGATCGGCTTAGAGGCATACGGTCAACGTGATCCGCTCGTGCAGTATAAGAGCAAGGCATTCGACCTCTTTAATGTCCTCCTGACTACCATTCGGGCTGGTGTTGTCGCCCACATGTTCCGGCTGCGAACCACACCAAGCTCTTCAACAACTGCAAAGCAGGTGCCTGCGTCTAGGGGGGCGGCGACTGATGATGACAAGCCCGATAGCACACCCAAGAAGTCGGGCAAGAAACGCAAACGGAAGCGCAAACGTAAGTAGCCCTTAAGCCAGATTACCGACCGACCCCGGCGCTAGCACACTCGCCTTGCCGGTCGCTGCGGATAGGATATTTCCAGGTGAAATCTCAACCATTACTCTATTTCAGGGAGGGCAAGGAAGCCAATTGAAGGATTATTCCGCAATTATCGATAAGCGGGTACTGGAACTACCAAAGGTTGACCTCCATCGCCATCTCGAGGGATCCATACGCCTCGAAACGATGGTCGAGGTTGTGCGCGAGGCCTCCCTGCCGCTTCCGGAAGACATCGAATCTCTACGAAGGCTCGTACAGGTCGTCGATGGGGATCCAAAAGAGCCCGCGCTTTTCCTTTCAAAATTTACGAATATCCGCCTGTTCTTCCACTCACCTGAAATCATTCAGCGGATCACGGTTGAAGCTGTTGAGGACGCTGCACGGGACCAAGTGCGCTATCTCGAGTTGCGTTTCACCCCGGCCGCGCTGGCTCAATCCGGTGTTTTCGATATGGAAGATGTAACGCGGTGGGTGATAGACGCAGCCGCAGAAGCTGCCTCAGCACACGGGATTGAAGTCGGGTTGATTGTCAGTGTAAACCGCCACGAATCGCTCGAAATCGCCGAGGAAGCAGCTCGAATTGCAGTGGACCATATTCATAATGGAATTGTGGGGTTGGATCTTGCTGGTGATGAGGTCGAGTTTCCCGCCCAGCCATTTCAGTCGATATTGGCAAGCGCGAAACAGGCCGGACTTGGCCTGACCATCCATGCTGGAGAGTGGACCGGTGCGGAAAACGTGCGTCACGCAATTCTCGAGCTAGGGGCGGATCGTATCGGACATGGAATTCGTATCCTGGATGATCCGCAAGTTGTGTCTCTGGCGCGCGCGCGAGGAATTCCATTTGAGGTGAGCATAGACAGCAATTATCTCACCGGTGGCATCCCCTCGCTTAGTGCACACCCACTGCCGCAGATGATACAGGCGGGATTGCAAACTGTTTTGACTACGGATGACCCCTCAATCTTCGGCACCACACTGTCCCTCGAGTATCAACACGCGGTCGACCATCTAGGCTTGTCTCTAGAGTCGTTGAAGGGGTTTGTGTTAACTGCGGTTCAAGCAGCCTTTCTCGACCCCCTCAGGATTAGTCAACTAGAGTCAGAGTTCGTCAGTTTACTCTGGAGGTCGTAGGATCTATGCACAGGATTGGTGAGCTTGAATTCGCTGTCCTGCACGATGGTACGGTTTGGGTAGATGCCGGCGGTCCTTTTGGGTTAGTCCCTCGTAATCTCTTTGAACGCCATATAACGCCAACAGCTGAAAACTTGATTCCGATGGTCTTGAACTGCTTGTTGGTCCGTTCGCAGGGAAAGACTATTCTAATCGACACAGGGCTCGGGAATAAGCTCTCGGAAGATGCTGCATTGCAATGGGGATTGGAGAGAGAGGGCGGCGGGTTAATTGGGAATCTCGCTTCTTTAGGTGTGGCTCCAGATGATGTTGATATCGTGATTAATACTCATCTGCATGCAGACCACTGCGCCGGGAATACCGAGCTGATCGATGGAGAAATGCGACCGGTGTTTTCACGGGCGGAATATTGGGTGCAGCGGATGGAATGGGCGGAGGCAAGTCATCCCGATGCACGAACTCGGGGGACTTACTTTGAGCAAAATTTTGCACCACTTCTCACACAGGGGCGGCTTAGACTTCTTCACGGCGACACAAGGGTGACGGACGGTGTTCACTGTGTAGTGACTCCCGGTCATACTCGCGGCCATCAATCCGTCCTCTTGCAGGATGGTGATTGGCGCGGTCTCTTTGTGGCGGATATGGCCTCCTACGGCGTACAAATGGCGCGCACTTCGTGGCTCACCGCCTACGATGTTTACCCCTTGGAGAATATTCGCACGAAACAGCGCTGGCAACGTTGGGCATTGGAAAAGGAAGCCTGGCTTTTCTTCCAGCACGACCCTCAAATAACAATCGCCCGTCTTATCGAAGAAGACGGGCGAAAACGCTTAACACCAATTTATCTGGATTGATGTTCTACTGCTTCGCCTCCCAGATGGCAACCGCCTCCTGAATAAGCTGCCGGATATCCTCATCCGGAACGTCAGCAAGATCATAGCTCTGCACACCGATTAGAACGCGTGCAGCTCCGCTGGGGCTCTCCAGCAGGCGTACGCCAAGATGAGAGCGACCCGAAGATTCGATCTTCTCCTGGAGAATGACATTTATTTGTTCGATCATACTCGTGGGTTTCGGCGCAACAGGTTCGGGCTCGAGTTCGACTCTTGGCTGACTCGGTGCCTCTTGTGTTATCCAGGTTTGGAGGTCTGATGCTGCAAATTCAACGCGGGTCCAATCGTCGGATGCTCTGAGGTCGTCGGGGTTGTGATACTCTGTATCCCCGACCTTCACGATCAACTGACCGGTCACATCATCGCGAAGGAGCGTGGCGATGGGTATCCGCGGACCAGCTTGCGGCTCAAAGTCTCGTTTGTCGGCTTGCTCCTCTTCGTCTTCTCCCTCGGCGAGTGAACCAGCCTCCGGTACGGATTTAGAATCATCAGGAGCGATCTCATCTCTTGTCTCAAGAGCATCCTGCTCGGTTGATGTTTGTATATCATCCGGCAGGTCAGGGATGTCGTCGGAGAACTCTTCGTTGTCCAACGTTAAAGGGTCGGGAACGCCTGTTTCGGTCACTACTGCTCCGGGATCCTCTTCACCATTTACCTCATCCGTGGATTCCGACTTTTTGGCTGATCCGCCGCCTGAGATAACCCAATAGGCGACCACCGCTAATAGAATACCAGCGGCGATTAATAGGACTCCGATCATCAATTGGCTGTTCATGGTTGGCCCTCCGGCTGACAATACGGACAGAAGTGCGTGCCGCGTCCACCGACGACTGTGCGCTGGATTTGCGTGCCGCAATTTAAACAGGGTTCCCCTTCTTGTTTATATACACGAAAATGATGTTGAAAGTCACCCCCACGAAAGACCCAGTCGATGCTGGCGCCATTGTAGTGTATGCCCTTCTCGAGCGACTCACGAATGCTCCTCCAGAGTCGTTTGACCTCGGCCTTTGTAAGGCTGTCACTTCTCCTGAGCGGGTGGAGGCCGGCCTGATGCAGGGCCTCATCCGTGTAGATATTTCCCAATCCGGCCAGGAAGGATTGGTCCAGAAGCAGAGGTTTCAGTGAGCGTTTTCGTGCATGGAGCATATTCGCGAGTTGATCATGTGTAAAGTCTGGAGCGAGAGGTTCGGGTCCCAATCGCCCCAGGACCACTTCGGGATCCGCGTAGAGGCTAACCCGACCAAATTTTCTAGCGTCGCTGAAACGCAGGTCCCAGCCATTATCCAGGTTGAATAATGTGTGATCGAAACGGTCTTTCGGGTCTTGGGTAGGAGCCAGGCGTAGATCGCCGCTCATGCGCAGGTGGATCAGGAGTGTCTCTTGGTCGAGTGGAAAAACAAGGTACTTGCCTCGTCGCTTCACGTCGACGATTTCGCGGTCCTTTATCCGTATGTTGAAGGACCGCAGGGAGGGGTGTCCGACGTGCCGCGGCCAGTCTGTGGAGAAGCTGACAATGCGCCGACCGGGGATCGGCGGCGATCCGTTTCCCTCACGAAGGTTTTTCGCAATCGTTTCGACTTCTGGTAGTTCGGGCATCGTAGGCGATTATACATGCCTGGTTTGCGCGGGCAAGATTGGATGAGGCTAGTGGAAGGTAATCAAGTCTCGTATTTGCTCTACTTTCGCCGGACCGATCCCCGATACGGCGAGCAGATCATCGGCTGTGTTGAAGAGACCATTGGCCGAGCGATGATCCATGATCTCCTTCGCCAGGCTGGGTCCAATCCCCGGGAGCAGCTCGAGTTCCGCGGCGCCGGCGGTATTGATATTGATCATCAGCTCAGGGTCGATCTCGGAGGTGTGGGTTTCCTCACCCGTTGAAGTTCCCGAAGCTGTCATCTGCGGGACGTAGACCCGCTGACCATCTTCGAGGTCGGCCGCCAGGTTGATACGGTCGAGATCAGCGCTGGATGTTGGTCCACCGGCTGCATCGAGTGCATCCTGAACGATCGAGCCGTGTGGCAGGAGATAAACGCCCGGGCGTTCAGCCGCGCCAGCCACGTGGATGGACAAGAGGCCTAGTCCCCTAATAGCGTAGATGCTCGCCCCTGGGTGCGCATCTCCCTTGCGTCTCAGGGGCGATTATTTGTTCTATTGAAATGCAACCAAAGATGACGTAATATGTGAAATACGTCACAGATCAGCAATGTAGCGGAGGCTTATCTCACTTGCGTCGTTGCCCGATCTCAGCCGAGGTTGGGTTATTTATTTGGAGGGGAAGACAATGAAGAAACTTGCTGTAATTATTCTTGTTCTTATTGTTGCTCTTTTGATGGCGGCCTGCGCTAGAAGTGAAGAAATGATTGAAGTCACATTTGATGGAAAAGAGTGCACTATTACAGGTCAGACAGAATTACTAACGGGAGAGCAGTTATTTGTCTATAAAAATCTCAGCAATATGGAACTTGATTTGTGGGCGGGGCGTTTCCTTGATGGCCATACTGCTCAGGAGTACTTTGATTTACAAAGTGAACCGGGGGAGTATTATGAAAAGCCAAGCTGGGTTGTTGAACCAAGACAAGAAGGGACGGGAGGGGATGCATCGGATGGTGGAGAAGTTTTCATTTTGCACATGGATGATGAAGGGGAGTATATTCTTGCGCTTGGTAGTTACGGTCCACTAAGTCTCTGGAACTGCCTTCCCCAACTATTAGTAATAGAAGCTCCATCTGAATAAATAACGAATACTTGTCAAAAATAATACAAGCCCCCGTCTAGCAAGGGTTGGGGGATTTCCGCTTCCGACCCCCATCCTGATGCTCCAAGAGGCCTAGTCCCCTAATAGCGTAGATGCTCGCCCCTGGGTGCGCATCTCCCTTGCGTCTCAGGGGCGATTATTTGTTCTATTGAAATGCAACCAAAGATGACGTAATATGTGAAATACGTCACACACCAATATTGAAACGGGAATCCATCTCGCTCGCATTCGTGCCCGATCATTACCGATGTTGGGTTATTAAATTGGAAGAGAGGCCATGAAGAATTTTGCAGTAATTATTCCACTACTAATCGTTACTCTGTTGATGACAGCCTGTGCAAGCAGTGATGAGGGGATTGAAATCATATGGGATGGTAAAGAGTGTCGTTATACTGGCCCAAATGAATTACCAATGGGGGAACAAAAATTTGTATATAGAAACCTCAGCGAGGAGGAACTTGATTTGTGGGTGGGTCGTTTCATTGATGGCCATACTTTTCAGGAGTACCTAGATATGCAAGGTGAACCGGGGGAGTATTATGACCCGCCAAGTTGGCTGGTTGAACCAAACCAAAAGGGAACAGAGGGGGATGCAAAGGATGGTGGAGAATTTTTCTCCTTGGCCCTTGATATTGAAGGGGAGTATGCTTTTGTGCTTGGTAGTTACAGTCCACTAAGTGCCTGGAACTGCACTCCTCAACTAAAGGTAATAGAAGCTAAATCTGAATAGATAGCGAATACTTACAAGCAAGACTACAACTCCCGCCTCGCAAGGGTCGGGGGTTTTCAATTCCAGTCACCATCCTGATGCTCCAACGGGCCCAGGGTGGGCGGTGGCAGGAGTTCAATCGGGTATTGTCTCGGTTGGCGGATGAGAAGCAAAATCAGTCCTGTCGATGCTAAGCCCATTAGCAAGCCGGCCAGGAAGGTGCTCCATTTGCGAACCAAGTTATACCCCCTCAATGTTCCCCCTTCACGCTCGACATTCGGATTATATGTCAGGTGTGCCCCAATTTCAAAGCGATACTATAATCAGGGTATGCCTGATTATTACTCTGGTGAAGGGGATGACGGATCAACCGGTTTGCTCGGGAGCGAGCGAGTACCCAAGTATCATCTGCGCCCGACCGCCTTCGGGACGGTGGATGAAGCCTCAGCAGCACTTGGATTATCTCGAGCGACCGCGCTTTCTGAGGAAACGATGGCTGTGATCCATGCTGTACAAAAGGATCTCTACACGGTCATGGTGGAGCTTGCCGCTGTTCCTGGCGAGGAGGAGCAGTTTCAACGTCTTGAGGCAGCACGACTTTCCTGGATCGAGGAACAGGTGCAATCTTTCGGAGACCGTGTGAATATGCCGAAAGATTTTATTCTGCCCGGGGATTCGCTTCCCGCCGCTGCTCTGGACCTCGCAAGGACGGTTGTGCGCCGCGCCGAGCGGCAAGTCGTGCGGCTCGATCACGAGAGCAAGCTCTCCAACCCGACTATATTGCCGTACTTGAACCGACTCTCCAGCCTTTGCTTTGTGCTTTCCCTCTGGGAAAACGAGACCGCGGGCGTAGAAAAACCCACGATCGCTAAATCGAGCGAATGATGAC
>SOJU01000139.1 GCA_004376465.1 Anaerolineales bacterium
CTCTGAAACCGAAGTTAGCCCCTTAATGTCATTGCGAGCGAAGCGAAGCAATCTCCTCGTTTCTTGATGGGAGATTGCCACGTCGCCCTATCGGGCTCCTCGCAATGACAGGCGAAGGGATGACATTGGCTAATTCAGAGCCTTCCGGCCCATGTCATTGCCAGGAATGAAGTGGCGAAGCAATCTCATCCTTAAAGATGGGGAAGGGGGTTGCTGGGGAGGTGTGACCCGCGAATCTCATTCCGCAGGCTGCATCTGCGTCTGGAAACTCTGCTGCTTCATTCCATAAGCAATGGGATAGTTAAATCTGCACCATGTGCAGGTGAATTCTATGGAATTTAGCCGTTGAGGGATCAAGACCTAAAGCATCGAGGACTTCTTCCGGCCGCCCCGTAGCACCTTCTTTCGCAGCCAGTTTCATCCTGATTGATAGGGGCTCCATCCCCTCACCGGAGATCTCGAGTTCATGGATGAGCGGTCGGAGGTCATAGGTCTTGCCCCTGCGCTCCCGCTCTAATACCTTGATCAAGAGCAGGTCATGAATTGCGCTTGAGAGATCTTCTACTGTTAGATCTGTATCGATCTGAACGATATACGAGACGGCATCGATTTGGTTGGGTAGAGCAGGTTCGTTCAATGCAGCGTGTTCAACTTCGAGGATCCTGGTTCCGGGTGGTGCAGAGTGCTGTAGCCGTTCCATGATCTCGCTGCAAGGAATTTCTTCTGTGAGCCAGATGTCCGTTAGTTCGTGTTCGCTTGTAAATCCAAGGGGGAGAGCCGTGCTCAGTTGGATGCGCGGCCGGGGGTTGAATCCCTTTGAGTACAGAAGTGGGAGCCCAGCTCGGCGTAGGAGACGCCCCCAGGCTCGATGAAGGTCGAGGTGGCTTGTGAAGCGCTGTTCCTCATCCTTCGTAAAGGTAATCCGATAACGACAGCGGTCGTTAGTCGCCATCTTGTTTTGTCCCTTCGAGAGATGGGCTTTCAAGTGATGTGTGCGCTGGTGAACGAACCTCGGGGCATTGCCAGCCCACACCTGGATTCCCCCGGCGCAGAGCAGCGTACTTTGGCAGAATCCCACAGGCGAAGCAACGTTCACGGCAATCCACGCGTGTTTTTCCCTGCTGGCTTAAAAGATAATCTTCGGTCAGAAACTGCTTCTTAACCGCGGCGTCTATGTGATCCCAAGGAAGAGTCTCGTCAATTGGGCGTTCACGGTGGCTGTAAAACTCGGGATCCAGTTCAGCATCTTCGAAAGCTTGAAGCCAAAGGTTGAAATCGAAATGTTCATGCCATGCATCAAATTTCGCCCCGTTTTTCCAGGCGAGATAGATTGCCTTACTCATCCTTCGGTCCCCGCGGGAGAGCCAGGATTCGAGCATCGTCTCCGCCGGCTCATTCCAGTTTAGTTTCAGCCCTTTACCCCGGAGCTCCTGTTTGAGAAGATTTTGCTTCATCACAATCTGCTCTGTTGTATCACATGGGGTCCATTGGAATGGTGTGTGCGGCTTAGGGATAAAGGTGCTGACGCCCGCGTTAACTTTTGCCCGTTTACCCATAATCTTCCGACCTTCGGCCAAGATCGTCTTGCAAAGTTTAGCAATTGCCTGGACGTCCTCAAGCGTTTCGGATGGGTGGCCGATCATGAAATACAGCTTTATCGTGTGCCATCCCCGGCTGTAGATCTCGCGCACGGTTTCCAGGAGCAGCTCTGTGTCGACTGGCTTATTAATAATCTCGCGCATGCGTTCAGTCGCCGCTTCAGGAGCCAGTGTAAAGCCTGATCGCGATGAGTGCCCGTGCAGCAGGTCCATCAGCTCGACGGAAACAGTCTCGATGCGCAGAGAGGGGAGCGAGATTTTTATCTGCTGCTCTCCAAAGCGCTCATTCACAGCACGCACTAAAGGCAAAATCTGGGTATAGTCGGAAGAGGACAGCGAGAGGAGGCCGATCTCATCGATGCCGGTGATACGGGTCGCCTCCTGAATTGCGTCAATAACTTCTGCGATGGGACGTTCGCGAACAGGGCGCGTGATCATGCCGGCCTGACAGAAACGGCATCCGCGCGTGCAGCCGCGCATGATCTCGATGGGTATGCGATTGTGCGTTACGTCGATAAAGGGCACGATGAATCGCGTCGTGGGTTTGGGCATTTTTCCAACGATGCGCTTCAGAATCGGGAAGGGCGCATCTTTATGGAGGGGTTCGACTCGGGAGACGGTCCCATCCTCCATGTAATGGACCTGATATAGGCTGGGCACATAGACGCCCCAGATCTTGGCGAGTTCGAGGTGAAGTTCTTCTCGCGAATGCCCGCTGGCTTTCCAAGATTGAACACAACGAGCGATCTCTAGAATAGCTTCTTCACCCTCGCCAATCACAAATGCATCAAAGAACGCGGCCATTGGCTCCGGATTGAGCGCTGCGTGACCTCCCGCGATCATGACTGGGTCATCTCGTTGGCGTTTCGCTGCGAAGAGCGGAATCCCAGCGAGATCGATGAGATTTAGGGTGTTTGTATAAAGAGTTTCGTAGGGGAGTGAGATCCCGAGGATATCGAACGCGGAAACCGGGTGCTTTGTCTCCAGAGAGTACAGCGGAAGTCCGGACTGACGCATTGCGGCTTCCATGTCCGGCCAGGGAGCATACACTCGCTCAGCGAGGATATCCGTTTCGCGATTCAAGATATCGTATAGGATCGCGAGTCCAAGGTTGGACATGCCGAGATCATAGAGATCTGGAAATATCAGCGCTACACTCAGGTCAACGCTTTTCCAGTCCTTAACGATCTGGTTCAGCTCGCCTCCTGTGTAACGACCTGGCTTTTGTACGCCAGGAAGGATGCGCTGTAGTGCTCGCTCGATTTCTTGTGGATGCATTTAATGGACTTAACCCGGGCAAATTTGGATATAAATATTCTGAATATTATAGCATGCGGGTTTCACCAGGTTTTCGTGCTTCATAGGCTGGTTATGCTCGCGGATCGCAGAATTAAATGGGGTTTAAGTGGGTGACACTATGGATGTTTATCTCGACGAGATCGACAATCCTAAGCGAACGCATTTCCTCGGGATGAGGCTTGTGGTTAAGATCGTTATTATTGAACCACTCACACCATGGTCTATCCCCCATCATGTCTCTATGTTGACGCTTAAAAACACGAATGGTAGAATGACTTCCGTTGCCCCCATCGTCTAGAGGCCTAGGACGCGGCCCTCTCAAGGCCGAAACCGGGGTTCGAACCCCCGTGGGGGCACCTGCTGCCTTTCGAAACAACCATCGTCATGCTATAGTGACGGCGGTTGTTTTCTTTTTACAATATAACGGATACACTGTCGTCCAATTATGTCGGCTGCAGACTGTAATTTGTGTACCTGAGTCAACCGTCTGTTACCGATAGACAGGGAACTGGCATCTTGGCTTTGACGATTCGCGAGATGATAAGTTTGTGAGGTTCTGATGAAAAAGATTGTTTGTAACCACAGCTTGCTTGTACTCCTGATCACGCTGATTCTCCTGGTTGCTCTTCCCTCGTGCAGCTTGCCCTTCTTTAATGGAGGTGAGACTGACGAGGCTGTGGATGATGGAGGGGGTAGTGGTGCCATTGCCGGGCGTGTTTGGCATGACCTGTGTGCATCCCCACCAGAAGGGACCCAATTGGATACGGCTCCGGAAGGATGTGTTAGCGGACCCGATGGAATGAATTGGGTTGCGAATGGGAAATTGGACGCTGCTGAGATTGGGCTCCACGGTGTGGAGGTCCGGTTGGGTGATGGAGCATGTCCCTCTTCAGGTAGAGATACAACCATCACTGGCGCGGATGGGCTCTTCCTCTTCGGTGGGTTGGATGCAGGGGATTACTGCGTTTCGATCGACCCCGCGAGTGAAGTTAACGCCAGCGTCTTGGCGCCGGGTACTTGGACGTACCCAGTATCCGGTTCGGAGCCTGGTTTGATTGGCAAAACAGTAACTCTGGGTGTTGATGAAGTGAGGTCTGATATCTATTTTGCCTGGGATTACCTCCTTCTTCCGCCTTTCGCGTTGATCCCCACAAACACCCCCGTTGTTGAATCAACCGCCAGCGCAACTGCGACACTTGAGCCATCGGCGACACCGGCGGCGACGAGCACACAGACGCCTACCGCCTCCCCGACGCTGGGCACTTCCGATCCGCGGGCGTCTTTGGGTGATCCGACATGGCAGGATGACTTTGCGGATGCGAGCGATTGGGCGGAATATGAGGATGACCACACCCGTTTTGAAATTGTTGAAAACAAACTAGCCATGACGGCTTTCAATGCTGATTTCTACAACGGGTGGTTGCTCAGCTGGCGAAAAGATATAAATTTCTACATCGAAACTACTGGAACCGTAGAGACTTGTTCGGGTAGGGATTCTTATGGGTTGATGTTCCGCGCCCCCGCGTCTGATAAAGGGTATCTTGGATATCTATTTGGTATATCCTGTGACGGTCGTTATTCCCTACGTTCCTGGGATGGGGATGTGATGACCCATATTCTCGATTGGACGCCAAGCACCCAACTCGCAGCCGGATCGGAACAAACCCACCGAATTGGTGTTTTGGCCCAAGGGAATGAGTTGAAGCTCTATGCGCAGGGTGAGTTGCTTACGACTCTCACGGATACTACTCATGGTGAAGGTCTTTTCGGCTTATTCATAAGCGCAGCCCAGACTCCCAATTTTACAACCAATGTCGAAGAATTCCTCTACTGGGACCTTGAATAGACTTGGCATGGAGCGATAGAGGGAAGGATAACTTGTAGTCCGAGTATCAATGTAAGAGATCGATAGCTCGTGTTCTTGATTATTCGGTTGAAGGAGAGCATTTTCTTTGCAGACAATATCACAATTAAAACTAGATCAAACTCAGAAGACATTCTTAATAGGAGCCTTGCTCGCAGTGGCGTTTTTTTTCATTGCGGCTGGAATCGTCGAAATTGCGATCGGCATGGATCAAGAGTGCCGAGACTCAGTTGCAGCGGTGAGATTGTCGCCAGATCCTTTTACAGTGTGCTTGCCGGAATGGAAGCATTATGGCTTAAGGGCGGTGTCGAGGGGTGTTGTGTGGGCTTTCAATCCGGAGGCGTCTCCTATCTTCGGCTGGCTTGTAATGAGCTTGATTTATGCTGTCTTGGGCGGGATTAGCGCGCAGGTCTTCGGACGAAGGGGGATCATCGCCTTTCTTGGAATGGCTCTCGCTTTAATCGCGCTGTTCGCTGGGCTTGGATATATGAAGACGTTCATCGCCTGAAGCTATCCGAGGGGGAAATGGCGATCGGGAAAAGGCATAACACGGCAACTCCAGGATTCTTTTAATAAAAATACTTGCTAGCTGGAAGGAAACCAAAGAACCGCCCATGCGGGCGGCTCTTGGTTGTGCTGCGGCATCCTTATCCACAAGGGAGGAGGGATGCCGCAGCACGTTCAGCATAAGATTCTATCATTGGCATCACCTCCTCCTTTCAAAAATAGCGAAGGAAAGGTGTTCAAAACACTTAAGAAAGTATTGCATAGGGATAATTTAAAGTCAATTACAAAATAAGCATGGCATCTCCGAAGGAATAGAAGCGGTAGCCTTCAATTGTTGCCATTTTGTAAAGTTGAAGGATTTGTTCTTTGCTGGCAAATGCAGAGACCATCATTAACAGAGTCGAGCGAGGAAGGTGGAAGTTTGTGAGCATTGCGTCCACGACACGAAAGTCAAATCCGGGCAAGATATAGAGCGAAGTCGGCCCCTCGAATTCGGGAATGTTCTGATGTGAGGATGTGTGTGCAGCGGTTTCCAGCGCCCGAACAGTCGTCGTCCCAGCGGCGACAACCTTTCCGCCCGCTTCCTTCGCGGTTTTAATCGCTTGAACAACGTCCAGTGGTACGTGGCACCATTCACTATGAATTGGATGTTTATTTGGATCATCTTCGCGGACAGGGACAAAGGTATCGAGACCGACATGGAGGGTGATCTTGGCGATGCGAACGCCTTTATCTTCTATGGCTGCAATAGTGTTTGGTGTGAAGTGCAATCCCGCCGTAGGTGCCGCGGCAGATCCAGGGTGTCTTGCGAAAGTGGTTTGGTATTCGCTATTTTCTTCTAATGGCGTATGGATATATGGCGGTAAGGGCATCTCTCCCAATCGATCCAACATGGGGGTGATCGCTTCGGAGAAAACAATAACTCGCCGAGGTCCGCCGAGATCCTCTCGGATTTGCGCTTGCGGGCCATTTATGATCTGAAGCTTCTTACCGGGTTTAAGACCACCGCCTCCTACCATTACCTCCCATGTCATGTCTCCCAACCGGTGCAGCAGCAAAACCTCGGCGCGCCCACCCCCAGGGATTTTCTGGGCCTTCAGTCGAGCGGGGATGACCCGTGTCTCGTTGAGCACCAGGACATCATTCGCGTTGAGATAGTCGGGAAGCTGGTGGAAAATCCGATGCTCCACATGATCATCGTCTCGATTAAACACGAGTAAGCGAGAGCTATCCCGTGGTTTCGCGGGTCTCTGGGCTATACATTCTTCAGGTAGGAAGTAATCGAAATCCGTTGTTCGCACGGGTTACCGGTTTAGGAAACGGAGCAAGATATTGAGCGCTAATGTTAGCAGCAGGCTCAGGATGATTGAGGTTGCCAGAGGGATGAAGCACGAGAATCCATTTCTTTCGATGTGAATATCCCCTGGAAGGCGACCAAGAGGTAGTTCGAAACGACCTGCCAGCCACAAACCGATGCCGATGATGATAATTGCAAACCCAGTGAGGATAACCCAACGTGCGACAGTAGAGAGATCCATTATCGTTCGAGGCGACTCATAGTTCCGGGAGACGTGTCTGCGATGAGCCTTGATACGGCAATCCGAGATGCTCGTATGCTTTTGGCGTGGCAACGCGACCCTGCGGGGTCCGGTCGATAAATCCGAGTTGGAGCAGGTAGGGCTCGACGACATCCATTATCGTGTCTGGCTCTTCGCTGATCGATGCAGATATGGTTTGAAGACCTACAGGTCCGCCATTGAACTTTCGAATAATTGTGTCTAGGACTCGGCGGTCCGAATCGTCCAGACCGAGGTCGTCGATTTCCATTAGGGCCAAGGCCTGTCTTGCGATTTCTTGAGTAATTCGACCATCGGCTCGAACTTCAGCGAAGTCGCGGACCCGGCGAAGCAAACGCAGAGCGACACGTGGGGTCCCTCGTGCACGGCAGGCGATTTCTTTGATCCCTGGTTCGTCCATGCTCACATGGAACACTTCAGAAGCTCTGCGTACGATCTCCACCATTGATTCCTCGTCATAGAAATCCAACCGGTGAATGGCCCCAAAGCGAGCTCGAAGTGGGGCGGTCAGAAGCGCAAGGCGGGTTGTGGCGCCTACAGTTGTAAAACGGGGCAGCTTCAGGCGAATTGAACGTGCACTTGGCCCCTTGCCAATGGTCAGATCGAGTGCGAAATCTTCCATAGCAGGGTAAAGGATCTCTTCGACTGCGCGCCCGAGGCGGTGGATTTCATCGATGAAGAGGATGTCCCCCGCTTGTAGGTTGGTGAGGATTGCGGCGAGATCTCCGGCTCGTTCAATCGCTGGACCGGAGGTGATCTTTAAGTTGACCCCCATCTCTATGCAGAGGATATGAGCAAGCGTCGTCTTGCCCAGACCCGGAGGTCCGTAGAAGAGGACATGATCAAGCGCCTCGTTACGACCCTTTGCTGCCTCGATCAGTATTGAGAGGTTTTGCTTAACCCGGTCTTGACCGATCATTTCGTGCAAGTAACGCGGTCGGATAGGGACTTCGTTATGATCATCCCCTTGGTTGTCAGGGGACACTATTCGATCCTCTTTTTCACTCACGATATCGATTATACAGGATGCTCGGTTTGCGCGAAATCAACTCAACTGTGATGGATATGCTAATTGTCTTCCCGAGTTATGAGCTTCACTAAGAAGTGTTCCGCGAAGATTGGGCCAAGAGTGATTCCAAGTGGAAGGTAGACTTCTGGCGGAATACCAATGTCTGTCACGTAGAGGTCGTACATGGAAGGATCAAGGCCGCGTTTGGGTAACGCCAGTGTGACCGTTCTATCGGCTCGTATCGATACGCCCGGGCTTTCACCTGTCGTTGCATCAACACCTGAGGGAATATCGAGTGCGACTACATTCTTTGCCCATCGGTTACTTGCTTCGATTAACAGTGCGGTGTTGCCGCGCGGCGCGCCTTGTAGGCTGTAGCCGATTAATGCGTCGACGACAACGGTTGCATCGGAGATCAACCTTTCTGAATCTTCTAATTCTGCTGCGATAATCCCAGCTGACGAGAGGATCGCGAACTGCGCCCCCGCCGCTCCTTTCAAGGCCTCCGCAGGCCTCGTCATAAGGAGCTGGATCCTGAAACCTCGATTGTGAAGGTGTCGGGCGCAGCAAAGACCGCCACCTCCATTTCCACCAGATCCGGCGAGGATGGTTATTTTTCCTGCTTTCCCACCGAAGACATCAATAATGTGAGAAGCTAGGTTTCTGCCTGCGTTTTCCATCATTTGGAGAATGCCAAGCTGGAAATCCTGGACAGCAATTCGATCGACTTCTCGCATTTCGTCTTCTGAAACGGATGGGATTTTTATTCCGTTCTCTGCGAGGAAAGTTGCTCGCATCTCGTTTTACTCCATGTTGGGAATCTTACCGCTGCCGGCCCTCCTGACAAAATCCCTCGAAGAACACGTATGATGCCATGATCACAGGCGACGAGGGTTAATGCTGGTCTAGGGGGGTGTTAACCTGGGAACCCATTAAAGAAAAGATATCCGGATTTGGTTAAAGAACCAGATTCGCTTCCTTGTGACATTCAGTAAGAAAAATGATCTGATTTCCTCTAGGTCAAGCTCATTAGCGTAGTTAGTATTTCACGACAGGAGAGAGTTTTTTTGCTTGGGTGACCCAGGATTTTACTTGCTTAGGTGAAGGAAGCCTGCGAACGAGGGCTTTCTTCTCATTAATCTCAACGAGTGAATCGAAAAGGTTCTCTGGCGCACGGTGACGGAGCTCTTTCACTGTATCCACACCGGCTTCTTCGAGGAGGTCGCTATATTCCTCTCCTATCCCTTTTACACGCATAAGATCAGCTAGATTTACCCACTCAAGGACGAGCTTCTCCGAGATTCCGGTCTCCTCAGCTAGATCCTTTCGCCCTCGTTTATCGGCACCAATCTGGAGGAGCCGACCTGTAGATCGAACTCCTACCGATTGTAGTTTCTTTGCGAACTTTGGCCCAATGCCTTCGATGTCAGCGATCTTCGCCATGCAATACTCCTCCTGTGTTTTCTATTTCATGACCCGATGCATTCTAAAAGCGTATCGTATATTGGTCAATGTCTCTCTGGGGTCTTGTTTACCTGAAATGTTGTCAAGAATAGGTGGGAGAAGTAGAACTTGGGACCTGGTTGACGCCGTCTAGGTCCTTATCTATACTGACAAGTGAGTTCGTTTTCTTTGAAACACCACTTGATGGGTTCTAAGAATATAACATCAAGAGCGAGTGCGACGTAATGTTAGTCAACATTACGTCGCAGGCAAACGTTATCCGACCCTTGAAGTAGATTGGATGGAGGTATTCCCTGGCCATAGGAATTGGGCTGCACCATGTGAAGGCAGCATTGGAGCGCAAAGCCAGTGCTGTTCAGCACGAATTCATCCAACTGAGCGACCAGTTGGATGATCTTGGGCGGGAGATTGCGGATGCTGATGAAGAGGAGAAGAAAAAGATTCGTGAGCAGCAGCAAGCACTCCGAGTTGAACAGCAGCAGATAGCTGAGGAGGTAAACCTCTGGCGAAGGCGTGCGCGCGAAGTGACTCAGCAGGCTGGAACAAGCAGCTTAAGATCTTACCTGAATGACTTGCTTGAGTTTGACGAAGACCTGGTAACCCCGGCTGCCCAAAATACGCTAACCCTGATGGAGACCCCACCTGATGAGCGAGGCTTTACTGACGAGCAACCCATATTAACTCAACAGACTCCTGTTGGCCGCTTACTTGAGCGTGCAAGAACTGAGTATGACCTACGCGTAAGCGACCCGGCGATTCGGATGAAGGAAGCAATCGCCTTTGCCAACCGCGCGGGTATGGCTCAAGATGAGGACAGCATGGCTGAGATTGTCGCGGCGATGGATGATCCTGACCCGCTTGTGCGCGAATTAGCTATATTCACGAGCATCCAGCTACTCCGCTTCCGTGCGTTGCGTCTAGCAGACTTGGGGGAGGCACATGCCGCTGTCCAACAGCTAACGCAGATACCGCACCCGGCAATAGTGTCGGTGCTGATAGAGATCGTTGAGCAACCTCGAGTGGGTTACATCCAGGAGGGTGACGAGTACACGCAAGCTGATAATAGCCGGTCACGAATGGTAGCTTTATTGAAACTGGTTGAGTGGCATACTGCAGAAGCTCAGCTTGCGCTTCAGAAATTGAAATTCGACCGTGATCCCCATATTGTGAAGGCTGCGCAGCGAGCATTAGAGTTATTTCCTGAACGATGGAATGGAGAGTTCCCTGACCAGAAGAATGCACCCGACACGGGAGGGTGACCGCACATTCAATTAGATATCTCTTGACACACATAGGTTATTCGATATAATTCCACTCGTAATCGTCGTGATAACCGATTTGTTGGTCGGCGTAGGAAGCGCTTGAGGTTAAAAGACGCCTCATGCGCTTGTTTTCGTTTGCACCCACAGTAGCACG
>SOJU01000299.1 GCA_004376465.1 Anaerolineales bacterium
ATCCGGACCCTCGATTACTGGATTCGAACAAAGAACATCTGGATCCTTGTTTCGAATCCAGAGTTGCACTTGTGAGTTGAATCTACATACATTAGAAGCCGGTGATGACCGACCATGATCATCACCGCAGGAACAACCCTTCTTCGGGCATCTAACGAGTCTCTTTTCCACCTATATAAGAACCCGCCAGCAGGGTTTTTTGCATTCCTAATGTTTTGATGTGAGTTTGCTTATGACCTGTTCAGAGGTCAGGTCAGACGCTAATCTGGCGACATGACTCTATTTGGCAGTTAATTTATCGTATGTTTCATGTGAGGGGATCAACTTTCCCCGGGCTATTCCGCCAAGGTGAGAGCAGGCCTACACGTTCTAGGAAAACGAACTGGATTGCCAGATCGGGATGTGATGGAAATTATTATTGGCTTTGTTGATGAACTCATCCTCGGAATTCTTATTGACTTGTTTATAGGTCTGATTATGTACACAGTCGGCACCGTTTTCAGAGCGCTCCTCAGCGGCTTGTGGAATTTCCTGAAATCAATTCATGGATGGCTTAAGCATTACAACATTGCTGTATCGGGGGATGCTCATTGCCATTGGCTTTTCTGCGCTTTTCTCGGTTCTGCTTAATTTGGTTTTCAAGAACGTGCAAAGTGGATGATGAGGGATTGACCTACCCATTTATGACGGACTGCAAATGGAAGATGTCTCAGATCTGGTTTCAGTTCTTCATGGCAGCGATTTGACCATGGTAGACAAAACTTCAGGATTATCAACTAAGCGCTTGCGGATGCAAGAAATCACTCGAGAAATTATTCGCCATTCTATGTCAGTGCTTATGGAACAAAACGAAGCAGGAAATTCTCTCTGCTATCCCAAGTATTATTGAGGAGGATAGAAATGCGAATGAACACCATTGAATTTGGCCTTATGACTCTTAATCCTTTACAGCATATTTACCTTAGAAAGATTGTCACAGAATTACAGGAGATTTCTCAGCTGCCTCCTGGTAAGAATGTGTTGGAAATTGGGTGCGGCAACGGAGTGGGCAGCAGGTATATTGAGGAATTATTTCAGCCGGATCAATTCACAGCTACGGATCTTGACGAACGGTTGGTTGAGATTGCTAGGAGGAATAACAAGGGTACTAAGATCAAAATTGAAGTTGGTAACGCTGCAAAACTGAGATTTGCAGATAATGAATTTGACGCCGTATTGGGATTGAGCGTTATTCATCACATACCGAATTGGCGGGATTGCATTGCTGAATTGCAAAGAGTAATCAAACCTGGAGGGTTGTTGATAATAAAGGAACTCTCAATTGAAACATTTGAAACGCCTTTTGGAAAGATATCAAGGCAAATAGTCTCCCATCCATACGATGACATGTTTAGGAAGAATGAGCTCTTGGAATGCCTGAAAGCTCTTGGTTTCAGTATTTGTGATGATCGACCTCATTCGATTCCGGTCTTTTTAACTGATTTCTATCTCGTGGCCAAGAACGATGATTAGTTTAGTGGGGCATTTCGCATCGAAACATTGGGCGATATGTCAACTAACGCCCAGTCGTCATAGGTAGATATGACTTGATCCCACTTTTTGGACTTTTTTAGAAGCGGACGTGCTTCTTGAGTAGTCTCTCCAACGGTGATTCTTTTCACCGCAGTTGAGACGGTTCACCATGCAATGAAAAGCCCGACGAGAGAGTATTCCCTTCGCATGGCACCGACATATCCCAGTCCAATTTTACCGTCAATCCATTATCTACCAGCCTCCGATAACAAGATGATGTTTTGGTGGCGTGGAGTTGGTCGTCGGTCCGTGGCTAAGCACCAAAGACAAATTGAGACTTTGTATTAAGAGATGCTTTCCCATCTGTTCGTAGGATATCATCCTGACAAAGAAAGCCACTGCAGAGGCATATGTTCGCAGCATTCGCCGCAAGGCATGCAGGAAAGCGTCCGCTGAAGATAAGATCCACATTATCTTTGAAGGCTGGTGAAGGGATTTCACCATCGCAGAGCTTTGCCATAATGACGGAGGACAAAGCTGTCCCCTCAAGCGATCCAGTTCAAGTCTGACTCTATATATCGTGTGCTGATGTTCATCGAGGTCTTCCAGATCGCTTGCTATTTGCCTGTGTTCGCATAGGAGGGATTCTTTTGCTTTAGGGTTCTATTTGCGAACATCGCTGCCCAGACATACAATTGTAGATAATAAGTTTGAACCGGAAATTCGAATCTTGCTCTGAAACGTGGAAAGCACGGGTGACTTGGGCTCAGAGCTGCAAAGATGACATCACCACTTCTGATTACCACGCTGGTCGTGAACTATTTGGGCCTTGCCGCCGCGATTTGGCTGGGTTGGTTTGTGCTCACCCGGAGTCCGCACCGCCTGATCTCCTGGCTCACAAGCCTGATGCTCTGGTCCGTTGCTGGATTGTTCCTGAACATCATCCTTGCGCTTATCCCCCCATCCACACCCCCAGCGATCCCGGAATGGCTGAGGATCCTGCTGCCTTTCTGGCCGGTGGACGTAATGAAAGGAGGGCCCAACGTATGGCTGCAGGGATGGTCTGTCTCGCTAGCGATCATCCTTTGGCATCATGTTACCGTATTGATGAGGCCTGGCGACCTGAACACCTCGCGCTGGATCCGCATAGTCGCAGGCTATCTTATCGCCGCCGCTGCTATCTGGGTCCAGGCTAATACGCCTCTATTCCTGGTCTCCGCGCCTGGCGATCCGCTTTACGTCAACACTCTCAAGGCCGGTCCTTTATATCCGCTCTTCGCACTTTGTCTTCTTCTTTATACTACGATGAGTGTCGTGAACTTATCCAGTTCAGTGCATTCCGCCGGTGCGGAAATCTCACGCACACAATTTCGCACTTTGCTGATAGCAACCTTAATCGCGGGTTTTACCGCCCCCATTTCAGTGCTCAGTTCAGCAATGGGGTTACCGATCCCCATGGTTCTGGTCTCAGGACTCCTCTGTATCAGCGTGGTTTTAATAGGTTTTGGTGTTGCCAGGTACAGTGCACTGATGGAAGGCCGCACAATCCGGCGGGATTTCTATTTCAACGCCCTTTCGATTTTCCTAATCATCGTCGTTTATTCCTTGATCAGCACGCTAATTGTGTCCATCTATCAGGTTGGCTCTTCCATCACCGTATTTGTCATCATTCTGGTCATCACCACACATTCCCTGATTGATGCCGGACGCGGCAGGTTTGACCGAATGATCTTTCAGCGAGAACGGGGGCAGATCCGTTCCGACCTCCGTGATTTTGGAACACCGCGGACCGAGGAGGAGTTTGCTGCCAGCCTTAATCGGGCGCTCCAATCTTTTTGCGAGTTTGTCAGTGCCACATATGGCATGATCTTTCTGATGGAGGCAAACCAGATCCGCCAAATCGCTGAATTCGATTGGCCCCATGAGAGAACCCAGGTTTATCCGGACGATCTTTCTCAGGATGATGTAAGTCATGTTACTCCAGGTCAATTTGGACCGCCGCTTGAGGAAGCAGCTCTGCTGATCCCTCTTTATAAAGGCTCTGATCAGCTAGCCGCGATCCTATTGGGAAGACCGGTTAACGGGGTCAATTTCGCCCAGGCTGATGTAGAACTTCTGCTTCACCCCAGCGACCTGCTTGCGGAATTCATTTTCGCCTCTCACCTGACTGCTGATTCGGAACCGATCGGAAAAACAGGACGGGAAACAGAACGGAAATCAACAATCCAGTCTTTAGATGCCGTTGAAGTGGCTTTTGTCGAGGATGCGCTTAAAAACCTGTATGATTTTGCTCATCTCGGGGATTCACCTATTTCGAAGCTAAAGCTGGTCCAACCCTACCTCTCAATGGACTCGGTAACTCACGTGGACAAAGGCAAAGCAGTCTATCAACTCATTGTCCACTTGCTTGAGAAACTTCGCCCAGAACAGGATGAACCTCGTGGTCCCATTCCGCGTGAGTGGCATGCCTATCTAGTTCTTCACGATGCATATGTTGAAGATCGGTTAAACCGCGATATTATGTCGAAACTGTACATTTCTGAAGGGACGTTCAATCGAACCCGGCGTTCGGCAATTCGAACCCTAGCACGAATGTTAAGCGAAATGGAATCCAGCATTCACTAGAAGGATAGCCCTCTAATCTCCGCCTGTAATTCACCCCTCTAAAAGCGGGGTTTTTTATTTCCCCTTTACCTCACAAATGATCGGCGGATTGGTACTTTTTGGCAGTTCAATCTCTCCCTTTGGCAGGTTTGAACTGTCAGCATATCCCTACGAAAGAAGCCCGGTTTTCAAGGAGCTCATCATGGAGACATGCCGAAGGATTTTAGAACGGCTCGGACAGGTTTACGCTTGCTCGCCTGACCCTCCCGACACGCTGAAGCCATTCATATTCTCGAAGGGAGGACCGCCCAGTCAAGTGACGCAAGACACAATGGATGGTGAATACAACAATGATCACGATTTCACGCTGTCTTCACGATCCAATCCCGTATTTCCGAGAAAATCTCGCCAGGCGGAGGCAGCACACGCATTCGCCGGCCGTTCAGCATCGAACAAATCGGGAGTTTCGCTTCGTTCTCTGAGAAAAGAATCCAGGAAGGACCTGGAATCTGAATCCCTCCAGACACTGGGTTCAGAGACGAGCTCAAAGCTGCCAGCCGGTACACGGAGTATGCTGTTCACCGATGTACTCCCGTACTACACACAGTTGCTCAGAGACCTTGAGAGCGCGCAAGATGCCATTTCGATGCTCTATTACGCATTTGATTATGGAGAGTGGTCCACGAGGATCAGCACGGTGTTGATCGCCCGTGCTCAAGCCGGGGTTCATGTGCGGCTGATGATTGATGGTTTTGGTCTCGTGCTGGAGGAACCGCGACATTCACAAAAAAATTTCCTCTTGATCCAAAGGCTGCGTGCAGGCGGGGTTACGGTTGATGTATTCAATCCCTATGGCAGCCGCCTCACGTTCATCAACCGGCTGCATGTAAAACTCTGTGCAATTGATGATCACGTTGCCTACGTCGGAGGTTCAAACATCGCTGATCACTACCTGACCTGGGATGATACCAATCTACGCCTGCAGGGACAGTCTGTGGGCAGCTTCCATGATGTATACAATGAGGCGCTTAATTTATCGTCAAGTAAGTCATCGAGTCATAAGGAGCCTCCGAAGAATATGTTGGACAACGCTGCAATCAGACTCACTATCCCTAACAGGAAGAAGGAAATCCGCGTCGCGTTAATGAAACTCATCGAGGACGCTGATCGGACAATCTATATCCGCACCTGGTACTTTTTTCCCGACCGACAGATTATGCAAGCTCTCATTCGTAAGGCGCGCAGCGGCGTGGATGTACACATCCTGCTCTCACACCGAACCCGGGTTCGCCCGATTGATTTCATGAACCGATATCTGTGCCGCCGGATTGTGAAAGCTGGAGGAAAGATCTACCGTTACACAGAAAAGTACATGCATGCCAAGGTCGCCTGGAACAACAAAGGTGATATTCTGCTGGGCTCTGCGAATATTGAATACACAGAGATGAACACCAATTTCGAGTGCTGTCTCTCGTTACACGACCTTGGGCTGATGGACCAGCTACAAAAGAGGTTTCTGGATGACGCATGTGGCTGCTTGCGGCCACATGCCCAAGCAGCAGAAAGAGCTGATAAGGAAAGACCGTACAAGGTTCGGAATAGAATCTCCGGCCTCAGGTGGTTGGGTCAAATGGGTGCGATCCTTTCACGAGGCGTATCATGACCTCCCACCGGAAACCGCCCGAAAGTCATCAAATCATCAAATGGTGCACTGTTCTTCTGATGCTTATGGCGTTGTGGATCTGGCGGCGTCCACTGATCGCAATGTTCAGTCTGGTCGGCGATCACGAGGCGATCGTCGCATATTTGCATGAGTACGGCCTTGCCGCGTTTGTTGTTCTCTTTATCCTACTCTTCCTGCAGGTCTTTCTTGCGCCGATCCCAGGACATGCCTTTATAGTCGCCGGGGGGTATGTATATGGTTTTTGGCCGTCCACGCTGCTCACGCTGGCTAGCACCGTAATTGCCACACAACTGGCTTTTATACTTACACGACACTACGGTCTTCCCCTCGTGAAGCGGCTCGCGTCGGAAAAATTCATTGATCGCTGGAATAAAGTCGCCGGCAATCGAGGCGGGGTCTTCTTCTTCGCCTTTATCCTTCCGATCTTCCCCAGCGATTTCATGTGTTATATCGCAGGGTTGGGCAAGATTTCACATCGTGATTTTTTCCTTGCCAACTTCTTCGGCCGGTTCTTCATCGCAGCTGTGCTTACCTCGATCGGGTCTCATGGTTTCGCCCGGCCCTTTGAATTCGCGCTCGGGATCGCGGTGTTGTATGCGCTCTTGTTTCTCACCTTGAAACCAATCACAAAATATCTGCGTTTGCGGGTGGAGAGGGGTAGTACAGGCATGTTTGAACAGGACCGGCAATCAATTCCGCCAAAAGGTGATGTTCCTGAACCCTGAATTTCAGCCCACCGGACAAAACGTACACCATCAGGCTTTTCCAGATCTTTGAATCCATTTACTTTACCCCAAAAGGAAAAGGGTGGACCCTGACATCTGGGATGACGTATTCACATGACTGTGGAAAAAATGTCCTGGAGAGAGGTGTAGTGGCCGAAAATAGATATCCGTTCTACAAAATGTGCTTGGACACACAATAAGCGCTACAATCAAGGTCTTGAATTCCTATCAGGATAGGCAGACTGTAATTTCACCTTATCCCAAAAATCTCGAATGAATCATTCGTAGATTCAACTCGCAAGAACAACACAGAAGAACGAAGATTAAGTAATTGGGATGATTCTATTCAGAACCCCGTTGAACTTGCTAGATTGAACCTCCGCGTGTAGGATAATTCAAACTAATGCTCGCTGGGTTCCGAGTAGTTGAAAATCGCAAGGCCACCCTTGGAACACCAACCTGACGATCCAAGGCCCCCTTCTTAGAGTTAGAACTCATAACCTGAAGGTCCTCAGTTCGAATCTGAGCCCCGCTACCTTAAGGCACCTGAAAGGGTGCCTTTTCTCTTCCAAGCCCCCTTGTACAGGGTTCGAACTCGTATCCTGGGGGTTATCAGCCCGTTTCTGAAGCTCTCAAATTGAGCCTCCTGCACGAAACGTAGACCGTCAGGCTTTTCCGATCTTTGAATTCATTTTCCTGGTTAAAAAAAAGAATAGGATGAACCCTGACATCTGGGAGGACGCATTCGCATGACTGTGGAAAAAAGTCCTGGAGAGAGGGTTATGCCACTAATGCGATCTAGGATACTATTCCAACCATCAGAGTTGCACTCGGTAGTTGAATCCAGGAATAACTCCCAAACAGCGTATTCGGGTGGAGGATGATTGTGGATAAATTCAAATCGAGTCTGATGGTCTTCTATTTGATGAGCTTGATGACTGGCATGGTGAGCGTTGGTTGTTCGGTGAGTTCCGGCCAGCCTGCAACACCAAGTTCTACCTTCTCACAGGTAATGTTGCCCGAAATTGTTCAGATAGAGGACGCAACAAGTACTCCCGCTCCGATTGCACAATCGACATCTATAGTTTCACCAACCACTCCTCCATCGATCTTCAATCCATTCGAGTCATTAGTTGAGATGTATCAATTCGGACCAGGTATTACAAAAATCGACGAGCTACCTGTTGGTATGTACATCGTGACGATTTCTGAAGACGGTCTGCTTGTTTACTCTCTTGATGGAGAGCGAATTGGCCAAATTGCATCAGGCGACTTTTACGAACCAAGCCTGAGCCCCAATAATTCAGTCATATCTTTTATTGCACCTGGAGGATTGCTCGGTTTCCTGACTACCGATGACTATGAATTGTCAATTTACGAGCCGTTTGATATGTTGCGCCTCTTTCCATCGTGGTCATCAGATGGTGGAAGAATTGCTGTAAGCAGCCTGCATGCCACAGATGACAATACGGAGCATCTGGGAATTATTGAACTTGAACGAATGTCTTATGTTGAATTAGTCGATCTTAGCATCGGTGCATCTGCTCCTTCATGGTCCCCTATCGACGATTGGATAGCCTTCATTTCAACACACCAACGAATAGATGGTTCTCATGACATCTTTGCTATCGAAATTGAGTGCGCAGACCGCGGCTCAGATTGTGTGGCTGGACAACTGATTAAGCTAACACATGATCCGACAATTGATTATGAGTGGCCCTCGTGGACTCCTGACGGCAAGAAATTGATAAGCAGTTGCCATTCTAGAATTGGTACCCATGGGATTTGTTTAATCGGCTTTCCAGGAGGAGATGAGGAATTACTTGGAAACAAGATGATCGAGGGCGACCGTCCCCTGTGGTCACCAAGCGGGGATCTGATCGCTTTTGAAAGAGGCACGGACGTTTTTGTTATTAATTCTGAGGGTGGCAATGAGAGGAAAATTGCAGACAGCGAGGGCTTGGCTTTTTGGCTTGAGGTCAAAGAATAGGTTCTACCCAACGTCGAGGAAGTAGAAGATCGGGTAGTGTGGTATCCCATTCGGATGAAGGCAACAGGTTCGCATACATACCGAAGGATTGGATGGATGAGTTAAGTAGCCAGCACACCCATTGTTATGCTGTCGTTTTACCCGTCTTTCTGGCATAATATGTTCAAGGAGATACCTAAAATGACAGCAAGAAGCGTTCCGAGCAGTCTCGCTCCCATCATTGAGGAGCTCGAACTTCGCCAGCCCAAATTGGTGACCAAGGCTTATTTAGAAGACCTTATAAATGATCGGGGTTTGGATTTGCGTCCAGACGATGTTGCTCATCGCCTTCAAATGCAAGGATGGTTACTTTCATTAAAGACCAAGGACGCGTGGGAATTTGCGCCTGCATCACGTGCTGGAAGGATTGGATCCGGAGACCCCTTCATTGAACTGCGAGCTACTATTCATCACCGGCCAGCGTTGCCGGTTGCAGTAGCATATGAATCTGCAGCCTGGCTCCATGGTTTTGCGAGGCGTCCTCCTGAGAAGGAAGTGATTTCCATTCCAGCGAACATCGATCCGCCGCCGGCATTGAAGGGATTCAGGATTACTCACATACAGGGACAGATTGACCTTGCCCAAATCGATCAATTGCCCATCTGGTCGGTTGAAACACTGATCGTACTCATGGGCGAACGCCCTATGTCATACCGAGCCTGGCCTACAGTCATGGAATGGCTTGGAGAAGCCGCGTCGAGAGTTGAACATGATCTCATCTTGAAGGAACTTTCTGGCCGTGGGCTGGCAACATGGGCAAGAACGGGATATATCCTCGAAGTTGGCGGCAGGGAGGATCTCGGGGAAAAGATACACCAGCAAATGGAACCATTAAAGAAAGGTCCCTTCTACCTCGGACCAAGGAACTCTCCTGGTAAGGTCTATAAGCGTTGGGATGTGCGCGACTCAATTCTTCTTCATCGTACTATTCCGAAATTGAATCGGAACTTATGATGAAAAGGACCGCAACTTAGGATGATTACTGAAGGCTATCTAGCCAGACATTACCAGGGGCGCCGTGGAGGTAGAGATCCTGCACTTCTCGATGTCGCCCAAGATTACGCATTGAAGGTCATTGCTGATTCTGGGCTTTTCTCGATGGGGCTGACGTTCAAGGGAGGAACTGCTCTTCGAAAGTATCGAGTAGGCACTTCTGGACGGTTCTCGACCGACTTGGACTTTGCTGCGAATGAGGAGGGTTTGGGGGAACTCCTTATGGAAGCAGTTGATGGTACCGAACTCTTTGATGTACGGTTCGCTATCGAGATTGATACACCTGGTCGAAGAGGTGGTCTCAATGTCACTACGCCTCTTGGAATCCCTCATATCGGTGCAAAGATCGATGTTAGCCTGCATAAGCCTTGGATCGATCCCGAATGGCTTGATCCAGTGCCGATCCCTGTCCATCAGGCGTATGAGTTTAAACCTGTGAAAGTTCCTGTGATGGTGTTGGAGGAGAGTCTTGCCGAGAAGCTTGCGGCCTTCAGGAGGAGAGTGTTGCTCCGTGATCTGTATGATCTTGCCCTCTTCAATACCGGCGCTTTCGACGAGGATCTTGTAAGGCAGCTTACATACCTCAAGGTTTTCATAGATGTCATTGAGGATGGATTGGGCTCTGGTCCATTCGAGCCAAGCCAGGATATCCTTCTTCCGAGAGGAGAAGCGGACTTCCTTCCAGAAGACATCGGGTTCCTGGCTGGTAATGTCGATGTCCCCCTCTGGCTAGAGCGAGCTCAGACTCGCTTTTCCTTTCTCAATCGGCCAACTGAAGATGAAATCAAGTGGGCTCAATGTAATCCGAGAGATGCTTACGAAGTTCGACGTGTCATTGCAGGCTTCGGGGAATAGAACTCCATGATACCGAAACCCCTCTTGACCTGGCAAATGCTCTCCGCTATCTCGGTATTTAAGTGAACCTGGATTCAACTACCAAGCGTAGCTTCAACTCGAAAGTACAACACAGAAGAACGAAAGTGAGATTGGGGGTGGTCCTATTCTGGATACAGACTGCACTTGCTATGTTTACCCTCCGCGTGTAGGATAATTGAAACTAATGCTCGCTGGGTTCCGAGTAGTCGAAAATCGCAAGGCCACCCTTGGAACACCAGCCTGACGGTCCAAGGCCCCTGTTTTAGGAA
>SOJU01000156.1 GCA_004376465.1 Anaerolineales bacterium
TAGGCGGCATCTACCCTCCTCACTGCTAGCGGTCAAAGTATATGCTCTTGCCGCTCACCGATAGGGGGATCCCCATCACGTAGTCTGCGTCGATCAAACCAAGTTCTCTTGCCACCACGCCTGCCCTGTACATGATGCGATTATCTACGTTCATCAGGCTGGCTGTCTTGACAGCTGAGCCGAGAGCGATGCCCATATCAAGCACCCGAAAGGGGCATTGAGGTCCTTTAAATTCACCTTCGTATGTATTGATGACAATGCACGCTTCAGCGCCGCACGCACCGCAATTAAGATCTGCGACTGTACCATCCTTAATGCCGATAAGCACCACTGCGCCGGAATCCAGGATGTTCTGACCATCGCGAGCGAAGCCTTCACTGCCGCTTCGTTGAGCATAATCTTTCATTCCCTCGCCCAGGCGATGAACATCTTTTCCATCGATTGTTTTCACAACCACAAAATCCTGCCCCCGGGTCTTAGGAGCAGTTATTGCGGCAATCTCCATTAATTCGGCGATTGTGTGTAGTGCTGCCATAAATGGCCTCCATCCGTTCTTCGCTCAGATGAGTTCAGTTGATCTCGTAGGGTTAGGAGCATTATCTGTACAGTTAGGTATTATCGCAACCTTGTTCTGGTTAGGATAAATAGGATAATGGCCGAAGTGTGATCTTTGAAGCCGGCGCATAGTTTGAGCGCTATGGCTTGCGCTCTGCACCTGATCGGCATAGCCTTAGCGATATTTATTCCAAATCACATACGCGAAGCCACACGGCACGAAGTTGTTTTACAGAGAGGTCAAATGGTGTCGGGAATGTGGATGTTTAGGAGAGGATAGTGAGTAACAATAATTCTGGAGACATTGCAGCGATCTTCGATCTTGATGGGACTTTATATACTGGTCACATCACACTAGGTCTTGCTGAGCACCACCGAACTCATCGTGTAAAACGGCTTGAGCTCTATACTTTCATGCTTACTCATATGCCCATTTGGTGGCTGCAACGGTTAGGTCTGGTATCCAAGATGACGTCCCATTCGATTTGGGCTCGAGATCTGAGTTGGACAGTCCGGGGCTGGACTGAGGACGAAGCAAAGGGGGCCTTTCAATGGCTCGCAGAGCAGTATGTGCTGCCGAAGGTGCGGCCCGAGGTGATGGCTCGATTGCGCGCCCATCAGGACGCTGGGAATCGAGTGATTCTCGTTTCTGGGACTTTCTCCCCGCTGCTTCGCGAAATCGGTCATCAGTTGGGGGTCAGGGAAACGGTGGGGACACCGATAGTGAGGAAGAATGGGCGTTACACGGGCGGCAGTGAAATTCCGGTTTGTCAGGGTCAACATAAGGTGACGCGGCTTGAGGAGTATCTGCGTGGCACGAGGGATATTAATTGGTCGGAGAGTTTCGCATACGCGGATAGCCAGTCAGATATCCCCTTGCTTGAAGCAGTCGGATTTCCCACAGCAGTTGTTCCTGATGCTTTTCTTGAATCATACGCAAAGGAGAAGGGATGGGAGATCCTGCAATAGGGCTTGACATGCGACGTGCAAAATTGGGTTTCCTTCTTCGCCTGACAGGGATCGTCGCCTTGTTGCTGGCAAGTGTTGTTTGTCTATTCGTTTTCCTGGCCATGAACCCCTACACCGCGTGTATGGGCTCGAATCCGGAATCTGCCCGACCGGGCACGTCAGCCAGATCGCTCGTGTCCGCTGGCTTGAAGCGTTGTTATCTGCTTCATCTTCCTCCGGATTACGATGGGGTTAAATCTCTGCCTTTGATTATCAGCTTGCCCGGATTTACCTCAAACCCAAAAGGCCAGGAGTACTTGACTCGCTGGAACGAGGTTGCTGACAAGGAAGGTTTTCTCGTAGTCTACCCGCAGGGCACATCCTCTCCTCTCCGCTGGAACTCAAGCACGGCATTCACGGATAGTGACGTTGATGATGTTCAATTCATAGCTGACTTAATCGACGAAGTATCGAATATCGTGGCTGTAGATCCCACTCGAATATACGTGGATGGGATGTCCAACGGCGGTTCAATGGCGAACCGCGTGGCCTGTGAACTGGCCGACAAAGTGGCCGCGGTCGGGGTAGTCACGGGTCCACCCGTAGAACCACCGGGGGGATGCTATCCGGAGCGACCCATCCCGCTGATTGCTTTCTATGGGACAGAGGATCCTCTCATCGCCTATGAAGGTGGAATAGTGCCCGAATCGTTCATCTCCAAGCTGATACATCGATCCTCGCCTCCCGTCTCCTTCCCGTCGGTAACATCGTATATCGAGGAATGGGCCGATCGTGATGGTTGTTCTCCAGTGCCTGAGCTCATCCCGGCGCAGGGAGATGCCAGCGGGGTGCGCTACACCGATTGCAAGGCTGCATCAGAGATCGTTTTCTACACGATCGAGGGAGGGGGACACGCCTGGCCGGGTGGCCGGCCTACCTTCGTTGGCAAAACAAGCCCTGATATTAAAGCCAGCGAGGTGATGTGGGCGTTCTTCGAGGCTCATCCCTTAACCGACGTTCCTTGAGCCTACGGGGAAGGATATAAAAAGGTCGTCTTGGAGATCTATTTCAGAGATTTCAGGAGGCGGTCGAGGGGAGATGTAATGAATGAAAAGGAGTTCCTATGGCAAGTGAAATGATGCTTTCCACGATCCTGATTACCCTGGCGCTGGTGTTTTACACGATAGGCGTTTGGAGCGAGCGTTTTGCTGGTCGATTGAAAGGATGGCATTTGATCTTCTTCTGGGGAGGCTTAATATTCGACACCGTCGGAACAGGGATGATGATGGAGATGGCTGGAGGTCTAACGTTTGATATTCACGGAGTTACGGGAGTGTTAGCCATCCTGTTAATGCTCGTTCACGCCGCTTGGGCTAGCATCGTGCTGGCCCGCAAAGATGAGAAGGCAATCGCTAATTTCCATAAATTCAGCGTCCTTGTCTGGGTTATCT
>SOJU01000288.1 GCA_004376465.1 Anaerolineales bacterium
GCTTGATAGACAGCGAAGAACTGGTCAGCCAACGCAGGCGCCCACGTCGCGAACCTGATACCAGACGGGAGCAGAACAGCTTGGGGGGGGTCGGCCAGATCACGCCGCATCACATCTTCTGCAAACTGCTGCGTAAACCCGTGCCGCTCGAAAAGGCGCGCCGCCGCTTCGGTGAGCGTCTCGGTGGTGAGCTGCAGAACATGCGCACGATCGGGGGGACAGGTGGCGATGAGCCTGCTAGCCTCAGCGATGCTCCATCTGAGCAGGAAGGATCCGAAACCACGCCGGCGGTACGCCGGGTGAACCTGACCCACGATAGTGGACCAGTACCCATTTGCTGTTTGAGTAGGCTGTGTCGCCGCACACGCGACCAGCCGCCCATCCGTTTCGAAGGCGCCAATGGATGAACCCGACCGCGCCGGTAAATAGTGCTCGCGTATGTAAGCGTCCGTGGCACCCAGCAGGTGACCCCCATCCGCTGCTAGGCATGTGGTAGCGAGCGCAGTAATCGCCCCGACATCAACGGCCCGGAGTGAACACCAAGGTAGCCCGGGCGCTGTTGGTAGGGCTGGGTTCTCGTCTGGAGAATCCATGCTGTTGCTCCGTTAGCATGCTACTAAAGCCTTCAGCTCCTCCGAACCGAATGCACCTCTTTCACGCGCTCCACAAACTCACTGACCTGAAGTGAGGCTATGCTCTCACCTATCAGCTCCAGCGGAAGATCTGCCAACCCTTTGAAGCGCACACACGATTTCCCTACGTCATATCTCTTCCCTGTGGCTAGGTATGCTTCCTCAAACTCTCGGCTCGCTTTCTCGTTCATATAGATCGCCGTCAGATAGACAGCCATGTGATTCTTCTGCGCGGCCAATGCTGTGTACATCAGCGGCTTCTTGTTGTACGTGTCCGCATAGGTTTCCAGCGGCACTTGGTAGGTGATCATCCCCCAATTCATCACCTCCTCGTAACCTTTGGGAAGATTCTGTAGAATCACTTGTCGCACAGATTCTAAAACCGCTCGGCGCTCCTCGGGCAGCTCGCCCAGGTATTCTTCTACCGTGGAAGCACTTGAACGCATCAGTTCCTTCTCCTTTCCTGAGCCAATCGCGAGACTCATCCTCCCGCCGAACGTCTTAACGCCAGAAGCGAAGCGCCTTGTGGTAAAGTGCCCGAAAAAGGGTTGTGAGGTTGCACCCAGTGAGAGGGTAGGATGTCGTCTGTTTGAACCAACATCTGAATTATCATCCCACCGTCGGTATTTCAACATCCACAACTTCTTCTTTGAGTCTGGCTAAGAACGCGAGGAAGAACGAGAAGCGCTCCTCCGCAAGTTTTCTGCCAGTTGTGGTCCAGATGTAATCCCTGAAGAAATCAGCCCTCTCGAAAGCGCTTCCAGCTGCTAGATCGCGACTTACCTCATGGCTCAAACAACCTTGCTTGCCAAGATAAAGTAATGCATTCGTGACCGCACTCGCACCGAGTTTGTCCAGGATATCCGCCTCAAGCAGAACCTTACCCTCCCACGAGAATAACTCACCTTGCTCATCCGGCGGAATGGGGCCCAAATCAGTGCCATGTTCGGCAACTGCTTTCGATACCTTCTGAACGAACGCATCCGGATAACCGTGCTTCCTGAGGTACTCCTCGGCGATCTCAGAACTGACCCTGCCGTGAATAGAATGGTCACAAGTGAACATGGAGACGTCATGAAGGAGTGCGGCTGCCCTGACCACACTGGCCTGCTCTTCGCTTGCCCCCTCACCTTCAAGGATCTTCTCCGCATTAGCGAGAACATTCAGGGTATGTTGCCAGTGGTGATCTGCGGCGCGGGGGAAGGATTGCACCCATTCCTGGTCACTGCTAGCAGCACTTTCTTTGAGATAGTCTTTAACAAAGCTCCCGATTTCCAGGACCTGGTCCTTGGTGATCATGGATATTCCCTCACAGTAAAGAGCATTTGTTCATTGATGACGGCATTACGCAAACCAACAGGCTTTACGATCAGAGTGTAAACATCTTGTGATTACCTTCACCCATTAGTTAAGCGTCCATTACTTCTCAAAAAAAACTTCATACAGAGCCGTTGTTTCTTCTTTTTCAAGTAAGAAAGAATCATCTTCCGGGTAATACTTGGCCTTCTCGGGATGCTCCCCGGCAAACTTCTCCACTGACTCTATCGAATCCCACAGGGTAACCAACAGGAAATGCGCTGCGTCTCTGTCGGTTCGTCGGAGGAAATATAGCTTCTTTAAACCGTCTACGGATCCATAATCGGGCGCCGCTCTCTCTTTCATAAACTCAGCGTACTCATCGGCTTTTGATAGGTTTGTTCTCCCTTGCCAAAGTCTGACGATCATACTTAACCCTCCGGGCTTTTTTGCTGTGTCAGCATACGTTTTTTAAGCTAGCGATTCGAGAAGCGAAGTTCCCCATTTCGCTAAGCGCCCCTCGCGATCGCGCAGCATCCTGTAAGGAAGTATCCCCGTAGGGGGCGAAGCGCAGAAAAAAATCTGCACTGGCTCGGAAAGATCGCGGCGGAGTTGTATAAGCGCGCTCTGAGAGATACACGCCATCATCCAGTTGGACAGATCTTGAAAATCGGTGCCGAGTAAATAAGCGATCGGCTATGTAAAACTGGCAGCCTACTCCTCAAATGGAATGGGGTCGCCGCGCTCCCAGTGATATTCGAAGAAGCGCTGGAAGGCTGCGATGGCATCGGGATCATCGGTGCCGATGTTGAATTCCGTTAAAGCAATATCACCAAAAGCGCTATAGTGGAAATTCTGACTGCCCACCAGCAAGAACTGATTATCGATCAAAACCGCCTTTGCGTGCACACTGTCATTGAAATAGCGAAACTCAACCAGATGACTCAAGCCGCGCTCTTCTAACACTTCCCGAAACTCAGTCACTGCGATATTGCTCTCAACCGCTTCGATAGGGCCGGATTTGATTAAAACTCGAGTTTGAACCTGATTCGTCTCAATGGCTTCCATCATCGCTTGCATATAGCTTAAAGCGTCGCGGAAATCACAGACTTCAAATAATAGATTCAAGTCACAGATCATTTTCAGGGTGAAGTTGACCTGGAGAACATCCAGGGTTTCTTGCGCAGAGGAGACTGTCTTCGGAACCGTTACATCTGATTCGTTGAACTTCTCCGTTCTATGAAGGGCAAAAGCGTTGGCGTTCGATTCTGCCAGGTAATATTTCTTCACTTCGGGAACATGCTCGGCTGTAGCAAACTCACGCCTGCAGGTGATCCACCAAAGGGGAGAATCGGAATCTAAATCGGGGCATGTGATCCGGTTGGAGCCGGACCATAAATCATCGAAAGAAAGCTGCGTGACCTGGGCTACCGGTCCGGTCATTTGCAGCCCCAAATCGTAATCATCTTTGCCTTTACCTGAGGGATGGTCCTTCGACTGGTGTTTATGCTGAAAATTGAAACCGGCAGCCACCGCAGTTTTGCCATCGATAACCACAATCTTCGTATGCCCATGAGGCAAGGAGCCAGAATAATTGGCGACCTCCATTTTCCAACCGATCTCCGGATCATCCATGATCGTCAGGCCAGCGTAGCGCATATGCCGAAAGACATTCCAAACCTGGGTTACCAATCTCGAGAGGGCAAACTCTGGAGGGTTGTCCAATAGGATTCGGACGGTCATACCGCGCGGGTACTGATCTGGGTTCGCTTTGACCTGATCGTAGAGCTTCTTAACTCCCTCTGCCAGAACCACGCCGGGGCTGGTGCCGGTATCATCGGTTTCGTACCACATGGTCGAAAGCAAGACTTCGTAGCGCGCCGATTGAATCAACGCGGAAACATCATCAAAAGCGCCATTGAGCGTCGGTGGGTTATCACTGTAAGCTGGGTCAGCCTTGGGTAGTATCAATAGGCTGTCAAACTGATTGTGGCAGAAGGGCACGAGATCATCTGTGGGGCGGTAATCGCCGGATTGAGCCACTGCCAGCGCTAACTGACCCTGCTCATTCAGATCAGCCTGCGAACACTCATACACGCGGAAGTTGGCATAGTTAACCCGTCCGGTCTCCTCTTGGAAGCTATCCCAAACCAGGTGCAATGTGCCGTCTGCACTGGTGGAGATTGCAGGCTGCGCCGACGGTGCCGAGAGGTTCACAATCGTCGGGGTCGTCCAGGCGTTGGTAACCAGGCGGCTTTCATAGATCAAGTTGCTGTCAATCACTGCGCCGGAAGGTAGCTCGGCCTGATTGGCATGCCAAAGCACGTGGATCACTTCATCCGCATCCTGCCCCAGGGCGGGACGATTGAGACAGGCTGGCGAGGGGATGGTCTTGGTCCGTTTGCCCTCTTCACGATACTTAACCTGACCATCGATTCCGCACCAGGTAGTATGAACCACCCCGCGACGGTCGATAAATATCTCAGGCATGCGGCCTGCTTCCTGATCGACCACCGTAAAAGCGGCGGCATCAGACGAGGTCACAAATATCTCTTCTCCGTCATCAAACGCCAGCGCGAATTCCCCGTCAGGGTAGGCGGCCAACCGCGGGTTCGATGCAGCGCTACTCCATTCATCCAGGGCGCAGCTTTGAGAATCGGGGATGGCTGCGTCAGCCTCCCAGCTAAGGAAAGCTAGATTATCGGTCCCGCTATTCCATACGACCATGACGGTGTCATTCGCGTCGATAGCTATTGTTGGGGTGATGTTTTGATCTCCACCGCAATCCGCAGCTCCGGGGTTGGACAGGGCCACCGATTCGCCGCACTCTCCATCTAGGCAGGAGCGATAAAAGATGGCGGAATCATCTACCTCGCCCGCGAGGGCTTCCGTCCAAACGAGGTGGATTTGTCCCGCAGAATCAACTGCGATTTGTGGATCCGTCGAATTGGTTCTTTGAGATTCCGACACATTCGTCGGCAGCTGCCAAACCGTTAGCTCATCATCCACATGAGGTGCAGACGTGTAGAATACATCCGAACCGGCACCGCTATCCTCCAACCAGGTAATGGCGACGAGATCACCTGCCTGTGCAACACCCGATTGCCCTACGGTGGAATCGGTCTCCGTCAACACCCAGGGGTCAGACCAATGAACGCCGATCGAATCGGAGGGTAGATAAGCGGAGAGATGGTCTTCCGAAAAATTCAGGGGGGAAAATGCAATCAGGCGCGTAAGGAGATATATCCCGATTGCAAACAGCACCGTGCCCCAGAAGCCGCGCTTTTTAAAAAAACGGGCTTGTATGGGAGCTTGATCATCATCGCCGGGTAATGCGACTTTTTCCTGGTCACGACTGAAAATCCAACCCAAGACCAATCCGCCCACTGCACCGAAGATAAAAAAGGCGAATAATAATTGAGCGGTACCAACGCCGGTCTCGTAGAGTGCGTAAAAATAATTCCACAACCCAAAACCGAAGGCGAGTCCGCCAATGGCAAACGCCAGTGTCACCACCCAGGTGACGTGCCAATAACTGGTTTTCCGAGGCAGGGTGCCTGTCATGATCCCGCTGACGAAACCGAACAGTGCTCCGGCCACTCCTGTGCTGATAATAAATCCGGCGGGCGATGTACCTCCGGCGTTGTATATAGCCTGTAATGCCACCAAAAACATAAGGGGCAGCAAAACTACGCCAAAGCCGAATCCCAGGCCAAGAGCGCTTCGAGCAATGGGTCGTTTCCGGTTTTCCGAAGGGACGGCATAGCTCAATATCAAACCCCCGATCGCGCCGGCAATAGCGCCGCCCAAAACCACCACAGCGAATACGACGATCAGACCCGCGATCAAATGCTGCTTATCAAAAAGATTCACAACGGAATCCAACAAACCGCTGTCGAATACTAGATTGATTATCACTACACCAATGACAACCCCTAGGCCGTACCCCAGAGCAACGATTAATGCTGCTTTTAAGTGTTTTCGGTAATTATTCATGATTCTCCTTCGGGTTTAACAAATGAACCTTTGACACTTTGAAATAAATGGTATTCTAACAGAGCATCGAGAACGCTTTTAAAAATGTGTACGGTAAAGATGCTCCGGCGAAGTGCCCTGGATGTGCAAGTGCGGTCGCCAACAGCTATGATTTCGGTGTCAGCCAATCATGAGACGCGAATCCATGTTGTGCCGCGTTGGCTACTCCTGGGCAATAGTGATCCCGACATAATCAATGGTTTTCGCTAAAGCACCCACATAAATCCCGATTGATCCCCCAAATTCGCCTGAGGTGACCGCCTGGAGTCGAAACGTGACTTGGCGGGTTTCCCCCGCTGGTATGGCACGGTTATATTGAAAGGTTTTTATCCCCGGAATGGAATAATCCCTCTCCATGGGAGGGTCAGTCCAAAGTACAATAACACCAGCGAGGATGGAATCGGTAAACGCCTCATCGAGGTCGATATCGTTGACAATAAACTCCGAATCCCCAGTATTGCTCAGCGTAAGCAATAACTCAAACTCTTCGCCTCGCATAACGCTGTAAGGAAGCGAATATTCAACGCTTAGATTCTCGGGTTCACGGCCAAAGTATGTTAATAACCCAACGCTACCGGCGCCAAATATGAGGTAGCCACAGGCTGACAAGATAACGAGTGCTCCACAGGCGAGTGCCGCATATCGCCAAAAATGATTGCCCTTCGGCGTAGATTCTTGAATCTTATCTGTAGATGAATTAATCTCCATTGGCTTTTCTCCAAGGCCATTGAGCGCGATCCAAGAGGCGTAAAACTCCCGGCGCATAACAGCAATGATCTTTGTGAACCATCACCGAGGGTTAAACGGAGTGGAAAGCGACCCCGTCGATCTATCGCCGGTGACCCCCACAACCCCATCAGACAACGCAGTTGGTAATTCGCGCTGCATAGTTCGCCCTCCTGCATCCTGTCAGGGCAATGTGTTTGGCGGCCCATTTCGCAACATACTCGAAGGCGGCGGTCCGCTCAACTGTTGTGTTATGCCACTTATTTGTTTGACCAATTGATGATATTTGGGAAAATCGTATAGATGTCTGGGAAACCTTCGTCACTCACCGACACATAGGCAAGGTTGGTTCAATGGATGAGGAGATTAAAACGCGGCCCCTGAAATAAAGAATAAAATGGGAAGCCCAATGAAGCTTAAAATGGAGGTTATGATCACTATTCCAGTAACCTCTGCTAATTTATATTCATACCTTTCTGCAAAAACGGCAAGAGAGATAGCCGCCGGGATGCCGCTTTGGAGAATTAAATATCTCTGTAATTCAAGATCAACATCTATGGAGAAAAGAACCACCAGGGTTGTAGCTAGTGGAAGAGCTAAAAACCTGAATAATGAATATAGGGATGCTTTTCTTATCGCCCCCATAGAAAAATTATCATAAATAAAAATTCCCAGCGAGAAAATGGCCAGTCCCCCCGCGGTTTTTCCCAGCAGTGAGAGACCATTGTTGAGTATCTCCAACCTGATCCCGAAAAGGGAGCATACCACCCCCAGAATGAGCGAAATGACCAAAGGGTTCTTGATGATTTTAAAGGCAAAACCCAAGCCTCTTTCTTTTTTGTTCGCATATTCAAAAAATACCAGAGCAAAGAGAATTCCCGCTAATCCAAGGATAGAACTCATGACGATAGCAAGGGGAAGCCATTTCCCCCCATAAAGCGTTTCAAAAAAAGCGACTCCAAAAAAGGCGTAGCTGCCAAAACTTATGGAAAGGCTCAGTAAAATAAAGCTGTCCTTACTTAAAATCTTTATAAGTTTCAGCACATAAAGCAAAATTAATAGGATAGCAATAGGGAGGAGAGAACCAACGGCTACTTGATAATCGATCGCTGATAGGTCGGTATTCGATAAACTGACAAAGAAAAGGGAGGGCAAAGCAAAATAATAGACGAAAGAAGAAATTGTCTTGATATGCTTGGCAGAAAATATCCTTGTTTTCCTACTCAACATTCCAAGTAGGGCTACGATCAAGATAACAACTAGGCTCTCCAATATTTCCACAGCGAATCTCCTCCAGAACATTTGCTCATGTGACGCGGAGCTAAAAAACTATCGAAAGATGAAGGGACTGTGTCCGGCCTATCGGTTTTTTAGCTGACAAAGATCCCCCGTTCCGCTCTGCGCCCCTCGCGCAGTATCCTGTAAGGTCGAAGCGAAGCGGACGATGGTTATGGGGGAAAGCGCCGGGGTCCGCATCATCGCCGATATTCCCACCGATCTAATCATATACTTAAGATAGCCAATCTTATTTCACCCCTGGCGATCTTTGCGCTCTACATACCGCTTACTTTCATTCATGACACATTCAACAAACTTTAAGGTTTTCTTAAAATCTTGTGGATCAGCAGGTTGTTGAACTTGTTGAGCCGGATTGGGCCGGCCATCCCAGGAGCCATCGATCAATTCTGACCAGGACGGGTCTAAGGCTGATTTTGCCCACTCGGCGCCTGCACGTTTAGATCCGGCATACCCTGTATGAAGGTCATGCAGCATTCGACAATAGCTTAAGACGATGAACGATTGATAAAAACGATTGTTGAATGTCTGCCGATTATCAAGTATCTCCTGTCCCCAATTAATGATGGTCTCAAAAATATCCGCTCTCAATAAATCGTTGGATATCGGATCCACAAGCGAATTTGGCGACGGCCCCGCTAAGGTTACTCCCTTTTCACGAACGACCCAACGAACGAGGATCGTATTGCAATGGTCAGACTTAATCAGTGAGCGAGCACCATTGTCTAGATACACAGTTTCACGCCTCGCTTCGTATGGTCGCGCAAGATTTCCTTCGGAAAATAGGATCCTTCGAGGTGCTGCGCCCATTTGGAATCAAGTTTATAGACCTGATCATGCATTTCCTGCAAGGCATTAAGCTGATTTGGTGATAATTCGTCATTAATCACGACAATGAAGTCGACATCACTATGAAGATCGAAACCCCCTACAGCAAATGAGCCTTGTAAGTAAGCTCCTACGAAATCGACCCCCAGGATCTCCTGCATCCGCGACACAAGATGACTTAACACTTGGTTCAGTTCTGCGTATGGTGTCGGAAACATATCCGCTTTCGTTTTAATTATCTACCCTTTACATTGGGGTAGACCGGTGGCTTTTGAAATTCGGTTGAATGACTTGGTAGGCGGCAATCCTTTGACGCTATTCACAATTATTATCCCCTAACTTAAAAGAATACATAATCTGCTTTTCGGGGACACCACCGAGTTTTGAATAAAGTTGATGCGCAGGGATATTCGATTCGTCGGCAAGAACCCACGCATCCCTTCACCCAAGCTCCCGGCCACAGTGGAAAAGCAATTTAAGGAGAGTATCCGCAATTCCCTTGCGTCGATACGCTTTTGCCACAGCGACTTCATTTATCCATAGCTCGTCTGGCTTGTCCGGATGAATGTGCCTGACCGCAGAGACGAAGCCTACAATTGTGGAATCCTCAATCGCAGCTGCGATTTGATGTCGTGGAGCGGACAAGAATTGTGAGCCGAGCTCCGGCCGTATGTCGCCATTAAACAGGCCGCGTTCTGAAGCTTCGAGAAGTTTTTCATCCCCTGAACTAAGCAGCTAATATTTCATCGACAGCACCCCAATAGCCACCAAACTGTTTTGAGCTTCGCGAAGCATCCCGATCGCCTCCAGCGAGTTGCTAGGTGGCACGGGCAGAAGATTTGGGCACGGAGAACCAAGGGTGTGAACCGAATTGATTACGGGGAACTGGTTCGCCGTGAGTTAGATACCACTCAAAACCTCTCGTTACTGAAGACAAATAACTTCTGAGCCTTGGACCAATGTAGAGAATGTGTGGGAACCAACGGATTGTTAAAGGTATGTTTTGAAGTATGTGCGGGTAGACCGTAATTCTAAGAGTGCAGTTAAGGCTATCCAAAGGTACGATCCGCCATGAAACGAAAGACATGCCCCCTCCGGACCTACCGATTTCGAGATCATAGCCGACCCCGTCTATCCACTTGCAGAACCGCCGCTCATATACCCACCCACTAAGGTAGTGAACCTCATCCCGGGACCCTTCGCCAGGCCACACCTCGACGGGGTTTTTTACACAGAAGGGATGGCATGGCTCGAGGTTGCCCGGCATTGAGATCACACCCCAAACATCACCCGCTGGTGCCGCAATCGTCTGTACGGCTGTAACCGGCCACTTGTAACCTGGTCTGGGATCTTCCCAATGGAGCATAATATACTTCTCCCATTGCCGCCTAACTTTTCCATAACCGGCTTGGTGTTTTGCGCCACGAAAGCTGCTTTGCACAGACCGAAACGCTTATAATAGCGCCGCTTTGCCCTCGGCACAGCCGAGCCCGGGTTATGTGGGGTTAGGCTTAATAACTGTGAGACGCACCACGTTTTGATGTAACCTTCATAACTTCTGCCCCCTCATGGTTTCTCTAAGAAAGCCAATATCCTATCGTTCACCACATCCGCTTGCACGAGGGTCAAATCATGACCAGCGTTAGGAATGATTGCTGTTTCGATATTAGGAGCTACAGTATTTAGACGCTCAACTGCTTGCTGAGCAGAGTATATTTTTTCATGAGAATCTTAGCGGCGGAAACCCCACTGCTTGCGGTGGGGAGGAGCC
>SOJU01000112.1 GCA_004376465.1 Anaerolineales bacterium
ACGGATGAAGACACGCCCATCCCAATCGATGTTCTTTCGAATGACTATGAGGATCCCGTCGAGGGGGATACGCTCAGTGTGGGTAGTGTGACCCAAGGTAGTTGGGGTAGTGTGACGAATAATGGCACGGATGTAACCTACGATCCTAATGCTGAATCGCTCGCAGAAGGCGCAATCCAGCCCGATACATTCACGTATACACTATCAGACGGAAATGGTGGGACTGATATTGCTGACGTCGATGTGGAAATTACCGGAGTAAACGACCCACCAAATGCTGTGGATGATACCGGGTGGGCTATTAGTCAGTTTAGTGCACCTTTTGTTATTGATGTCCTCGGAAATGACAGCGATGTGGACGTACCCGATACGATATCAATCAGCTCCTGTGATAATCCATCATTATCACTTGGCGGATCAGTTGATTGCAGCGGTGCCTCGATTGTTTATACGCCCAACACGGCTCCAGGTGGAAGTGATCCGCTGAACCCCGACACATTTGATTACCTCACCAGCGATTTACTTGGCGCGACCGATAGTGCTACTGTCTCGATCCTGGTCAACGATCCACCTTCAGCCGTGGATGATGGTGTCTATACCGTTGATGAAGACAATCAGCTCGTCGTGGATGCAGCTACGGGCGTACTCGAGAACGACAGTGATCCCAACGGCGACACGCTTTATCCGACGGTGACCGCCACAACGACGAATGGATCCTTGACGCTCAACGGTGACGGATCGTTCTCCTACACCCCGAATGGAAATTACTTCGGGAGCGATCAATTTACGTATGAAATTTGCGACGCCCCCGGGGGAGCGGGTTATTGTGATAGCGCGAATGCATCGATTACTGTGATCTCGGTCAACGATCCACCGGTCGCTACCAACAACAGCGGTACGAGTGATCAACCAACTGCTGCTGATCCGACTATAGGTATTACTATTGATGTTGCCTCCGACGACAGCGATCTAGAAGGCACTGTCCTCCCAGGATCAGTGGTTATCTCGAGTCCGCCAGCACACGGCATTGCTGTCGCCAATGGGGATGGCACCGTCACCTATGTCCTTACAGAGCCGTGGTTTGCCTCGGATAGTTTCGAGTACACCATCCAGGATGATCAAATACCAACCGCCACCTCGGCGCCTGCAACTGTGAATATTACGATCACGCCGCCGATCCTTACTATTGCGAAGGATGCTTCCCAATCGCAAGCCGTTCTAGATGACGTGATCGAATTCTACATCTATGTCATAAATGATGGTCCCGGAACCGCATACAGCGTGGATTTGTCTGATAGTCTTGGAAGTTGCTTCCAGTGGGAAGCCGGTAGCCCAGATGGTCTTCTCGGTGATTTGGCTGACGGAGCTGCGGTGGTCGTCGGTCCAGTATCCGCCCGCGTGATCAACACCTCTGGCTGCTCGAACGAGAATCTTGCTTCAGTTGTATCGAGCAATGGTGCCTCTGCAAGCACGTCCGTCACGGTCTCACTAGTTTCAGGATCCAATTTCCCGTGGGTATTCCCGCTCCTGGTATTCGCCTGGCCATTCCTCAGATCCCTTTATCGAAGGATACGACCTGTACTCAGGATATAGTTACTATACAATCTACGCCTTCAATTAGCGGGAGCTGTCTATCCGAGACAGCTCCTTTCGATTTCTATCGAACTGAATCCTCAATCTCCGCGCAAGAAAGGATGAGATTGCTTCGCTTCGCTCGCAATGACATTACGGGGCGAACATTCGATGCATAGGGATGGTGCCCGTTCCTGAGATGGAGTTCTCACGATAAAAATCATAGGGATTTCTCGCTTCGCTGTTTCACAACTCACTAGAAATGACAAATCAAGCCTGGAGCTGAACCTCCGGGCTCAAAGAAAAAGGGTGCGAAGCACCCTCAGTGTAAGCCCGAAGGGGTTCTGCTATGAGCCCGTCAGTTTATTGACGGGCGGATTACGGCGAATAGAGAAAATGTCTGAGTAATAAACGGAATCGTTAGAAGATGCATCTCGCGGATTTATCACTTCGCTCGAAATGACAGCCAGGAAGATCTGTTGTGGGGAAAAACAGCCTTAGCTTGAAATCCCTTGAAGCTGGACCAGGATCTCTCTCAAGACTTGCTCGGTCGACAGGTCATCCGTCACGAGGTAGAGATCGCAATTCTCACGGGCATGCGACAATCGACGGAGCTGTTCCGTATACTCGTGCCGCTTCCAGTTTAGCGCCTTCCGCTCTGTGCACGTTTCATAACTAGCGTCCAGGTAGATTAATAGATCCGGTTTCGTCAGCACCTGCCACATATCTTGTACGAAGGAGTGCTCCTGCGCGATCTGACGGGCATGATAGTCGTACTGTTTCAGTCCGTTGACCAGGACGGTTTTCCCAGATCCGCAGGGCCCCACAATCGCGATCATCATTCTGCTTATTTACCGTGCTTTCTAAGGGGACGAACCTGAAAAACTATCTCAGAGTGGCATGCGCGCCAGCAGCCGGCGAGTTTCACTATCACCTTCTCGGGGCAGCGCCGCGGCGATGAGAACGCTGATGTCGTCTGCTGGGCGTCCCTGATCGAGTTCGACTGCGCGCTCGAGCAGACGATCTGCCCATTCCCTCGGATTTGGCGGACCCTGCTTATAGAGCGTTTGTACAAACGCGAGCACGTCGAAGGCGGTGCCTGAGCGCGCCCCGGCGTGAATCAAACCATCGGTGAAGATTATCGCCGTAAGACCAATTTGGAGTGGAATTTCTGTGATCGAAGGGCGGATTCCCCGCCGGACTCCAACTGGATCGACATCCTCATCGAGAACCCGGATTTGTTCGTCCTCGATGAGAATTGCCGGTGCATGATTGTTACGCGTGATTACCATCGTCTGGCTTGATAAATCGATGGAGAGGATATTTAATGTAGCCATGACCTTCCCAGAGCGGTAGGTGTGCAGGTAATCTGAGGCGGCGCGTGCAGCGGCGCCATCACGCACACCCTCTGCGAGGAGGCTGATTGCTTTCCGGGCGACAACGTTTGCGATCAGCTTTGCGGATTTGCCGGAGCGTTGGCCGTCAACCAGAACGAAGGATAACCCTCCGCCAGGTCTTTCGGTCATTTCAAGAGTGTCACCGCTCTCTGAAGTTGCGTATTTGCCGACTTTTACAACCGCTACTTGAGCTTCCATGAAATGGATTCTACAATGCAGTGGCGTCAGTGTCCAATTTGTTATTATTTCGCAAGGTGCACTGGTTGGATTATCGAGTAGAGTAGAATTGTGATTCAGCTGGTGAAAAATGTAAAGCTCTTGACAAGAGCTGGGTTTAGATATGTCCGATTGGGTGTATATCCAGAAAACAATTGAAAAAGCAATAGCTTCGATTTCGGAGACTACCGGGGATAGACCGGTGTCAGTAATTGCAGAGTTCCCGGCGCACTTACCGGCAATAATTGCGGACGAAGCTACGCTGGTAGGCGCACTAGGTAATCTGCTCTCACAAGTAATCGCAGGAACTGCGCGTACGGAAGTGCGCGTGCGGGCACAGATTACTCCAGGCGGCAGTCCCTCACTCGATCATCTCTCACAGACTGAAGTGTCCGACGAGATTCTGCATAGCGGTCCATGGATGCTGCTCTCCATCTCCGATTTTGAAGCTCCTTTTGCTGAATCTGAAGAAAGCGGAGACTCTTCTGTCCTTGAGCCTATAGAAATCAAGATCGAGGAAAGCAGAGCTGCAATCGAAGGGTTTCATGGTCATATTTGGCAAGAGACCACGAGTGGCTCGGGCATCCGCCTCTGGATTGCTATGCCACTCAGAGCAGCAATCGAGCCCAAGGCTGATATCTCCGAAATTCGCCGGGCGGTTGAAACACATATTCCGGAAGGCTCACAAACTGCGACCTCTCTTCTTATATTCGTCGAAGATACTGGCTTGCGCGATCTTTTATCGATTGATCTTGTTGGGGCAGGATATCGGGTAATAGTCTCGTCTAATACAGAGGATGTTATTACATTGGCGCTTACTGAGACTCCCGACCTGATCATCCTTGACCTTAGTGCTCGTACTCCTTCGGCATTCGATCTAGCCATGCTGTTGAAAGGGGACCGTCGCACTCAAGAGATACCTGTCCTATTTCTAACCACGTTTCCCGGACCTGAAGGTGAAGTTCAGATGGGGACGGCGAGTTTTCTCTTCCGGACAGAGGGCACGGGTGCTCTCTTGGCGACGATCCATACTGCGCTGCACGGCGGCATTCATCCAGCTTCTAGAGTGCTCATCGTTGAGCCGGATGATGTTCTACGGGAGAATATGATCCTCCGCGTCCAGGCTTTTGGGTATCCCGTCGTTGAGGCGCGCTCAGTGGGCGAGGCGGTTGCTCTGGCTGAACGGGTGCGGATTGGGTTGGTGCTAACCAATGCGCGACTTGCTCAGGAGCGAGATTATTGGTTGATCAAACAGCTGCGGCAGATACCGGAGGAGATGGAGATCTATGTCATTGCGGATGCGCTCACGGATGAAGAAGGGCAAGCCGCAATCAGTCATGGCGCAAGCGGATATGGAGAGACAGGGAAACTGGGGGATCTGTTCGACCGTGTGAAGGGGGAAAATGGAAAGCGATAAACGTAGTACAGAAAAACCTCGTTTGTAATGCCCTCTCTGGTAAGCCCTTCTACTTGTTGGATTGAAATGGTCAATCGATATACACGGATGTCCCATGACCCGTTGCTAGGATGACATCCGCTTCGATGACAGGCGTGGACCAGCGGAAGAGCCATTTCGCTTCCTCAGGTCGCATGTTGATACAACCATGACTCTGAGGTCGTCCGTAATCGCAGTGCCAATATGTGCCGTGGAAGGCTACGCCGGTGTTGGTGAAGTAGGATACCCAGGGTACGCCCGGAAGTTCATAAGCCTCGAGATTTCCAGTGATGTGCCCATCCCCCATATGGCGGAGAGGCATCTTCTGGGTGATGTAAAACTGTCCCCGTGGTGTCGCCGTCGGGATGCCATTGGGACGGGGACGGGAACTCGGGGTGCCGCTTGCAATCCTTGTTCGCAATACCAGCCGATCATTCTCGTAAGCCATTAACTCCTGATGAGCGAGGGAGATGTCGATCCGTTTAGCACCTACAGGCACTTCGGGCGATAGTGGTTTGAGCTCTTCTGGTTGAATTCGGCGCAGGTGTTCAGTGCGTACGAAATAGTTGATCTTGAGCAGATCGTCTAGTAATTGATACCAGAGACGACCATCCGCGCCTTCAACAAGTGCCTCAACCCATGCAATCGATTGATAATAGAGGCGATATAGTGGATCTGATTCCGGATCAGCCTCGCGGTAACTGCGTGTGTATGGGACAGAGACTTCAAATAGGGCACCGGTCTTGGGAATCTTTCTCCAGGGTGCCTGCGTATTCCATTTTACTTGCTGGATTTTCCCTGAATGAACATAACCGTCGGGGACACGATACCAAAGGGGATTGTGGAGCGGACCTTCATCCGTGACTTCGCGTTTCAGCAAAGTTAGCAGGGTATCTCGGTGGATGGTTGTCAGCATAGGGGCGCTGAAGCTCGGTTCTTTATAAAGACCAATCCAGGTATCCGTGACCCGTCCGAGGCCGTAAGGCTTCATAAACGAGGTTGGAGGAGGGGGCTTTATGACGGAAACACCAGCAGCGAGACCTGCCAGCTTCATGAAATCCCTCCTCTTGAGCTTGAGCACCATAGCGCAATTCTACCTATTGAATGTGATTGGATCAATAGGAGAACCCATTTATCGACATAAAGGATGTTTGTTCTATACACAGGGAAATTGCGTATAGCCACATATCAAAGAAGGGAGCGCGCAGCAAATTTCCACAGAAAAGGCACTGTTTGTATAAATCAGACTTTGACGGGGGGGAGAGTTTCAGGTAAAACATGCGTATGATGCGGACGTTTATTGCGGTGAATATCCCTGTGGAGATCAAGCAGGTTCTCCAGGAGGAGATCGATCGACTGCGAGCTCTCATCCGTGGTGAATCCGTGCGCTGGGTGCGGTCCGAAGGGATCCATTTAACGCTCAAATTCCTAGGGGAGATCTCCAATAGCAGCCTCGGAGAGATCCATCAGACCCTTGAGCGAGAGGTCGAAAAGCATCCAAGCTGCACATTGCGCGTTGGCGGGTTCGGTTGTTTTCCGAATCGCCGCAGACCAAGAGTTTTATGGATTGGAATCACTGAGGATAAGGGCACGCTCGCGCAGTTGCAGTCCTCAATCAACGAGAAGTTAGTTCCCTTAGGATTTGGGAAAGAGGGAAGGCCATTTCACCCGCACCTCACCCTGGGACGAGTAAGACGTAATGGTTCAATGTCCGATTTGACCCAACTCCAGGATGCAATAAATGAGTTCGACGTAGGGCAGATTGGGCAGTTCGAGGTTAGAGAAATCCACCTCATTGAAAGTATTTTAAAACCCACAGGAGCCGAGTATTGCACACTGGGCGAGTATACTCTAGAGGGAAAAGGCGACAGATGGCGAGAAAACCAGTTATCAGCGTGATCGGACCTCATGAGTGCTCTGAATGGGAAGCCCAAGCGGCGGAGAGAGTGGGCCGACTGCTTGCATCTAACGGCGTTACTGTGATCTGCGGCGGACGAGGGGGCGTAATGGAAGCTGTATGCCGTGGTGCTCAAGAAGCTGGAGGGGTCACGATAGGAATACTCCCGGGATTAAATGTGGGGGAGGGGAATCAGTATTTAACGATTGCAATTCCCACAGGGCTTGGGGAGGGGCGAAACGTGATCGTCGCCCGGGCAGGTAAGGCTGTGATCGCGATCGGCGGCAGGTTCGGTACACTCTCAGAGATTGCTTTCGCGCTTAAGGTGGGGAAGCAGGTTGTGGGTTTGAGAACGTGGGACCCACTTTATGCAGATGGGAGTCGAACGCCAATTCAAATCGTGAAAACACCTGAAGAAGCAGTAGAATTGGTGTTAGAGGAAACCCTGAAAATTTAAAGTCCTAGGAGGCGGCGATAGAGAACGCATTAGATCTTGCTCACAGCGTAGTGGATACACTCGACGAGAAGAAGGGTGAGAATATCCTCCTTCTCGATCTTATCGGCATTTGTTCTTTTACCGATTACTTCGTAATTTGCTCTGGGACGAGTGAAAGGATGCTTCGTGCGCTCTCCGACGAGGTACAGGTCTCCCTCAAGAAAAACCATTCCATCCAGGCACAGAGCGTCGAGGGTAAGGAGGGGGTAGGTTGGACCCTGATCGATTATGGGGATTTAGTCGTCCATATCTTCTCCCCTGCTATGCGGGAATATTACGCCCTTGAGGATCTGTGGGAAGAAGGAAGAGTGCTTCTGCATATGCAATAGGCACTTCAAGTTGGTCTGTTGATCCACCCACCAATTTTGTAATCCAATTGTCACTTTACGCCGATCGATCTGATCGGCGTTTCTTCTGTGTTGTTCTCGATGGAGGGCAATTAGAGTAGCGAGATCATCCGCTCGATATTATCCAGAGACTTTCGACGCCGCGGAAGGTAGGGGCTCAGCTCGTAGCTAACCCCCTCGTACCTGTCAGGACGGCGAGCGGCTCAAGGTTAGCTCCATATGGAAGTTTGGGTGTGGTGTGAGCGTATTGTTAGTCTTCGAATACCCAGCGGTCAATATCTCGATCCCACTTGACCAGATCATCAGCCATAAACCAAAGTTCGATCTCTGCTCGAGCTGTCTCAGGGGAGTCGGATGCGTGGGTAAGGTTTCTCCCCACTTCGAGGGCAAAATCGTGCCTGAGCGAGCCTGGGGCGGCTTCAGTAGGTTTTGTAGCCCCCATTGTTTGCCGAACCGCTAAGATCGCATTGGGACCCTCCCAGACCATCGCCATCACGGGACCGGAGGTGATGTAGTCAATTAATCCATCGTAAAAGGGTTTGCCTTTGTGCACTGCGTAATGAAGTTCTGCGAAATCTTTCGAGATTTGCTGAAAGTTCGCACAGACCAGTCGGAGACCACGGTTCTCTAAACGGTGAATGACCTCACCGATGAGACCACGTTGAACGCCATCCGGTTTTATTAGGACAAGAGTTTGCTCCAAGGTTACCTCCATAAAATACAAACTCGGGGAGACCCCGAGTTTAGTTTGAATAATCGAGAGATGGAAGCGATCAAGCGACCTCCATACCTCGTTGATATGCCTTGATCGCCTCTTGGAGTTGATCTGCTTTCATATAGGCATCCCCCAATGCTTGCCACATCGTAGGCAGGTTCGGGTAGCGCTCCAGCGCGTGCTCCAAGTCGCTGATCACCGTTTCGAGATCCTGTTTTCTCTCGATCAACTTCTTATAATCTGATAAGGCTCGCCCAGCATCGCCAGCGGTGAGGGCCTGGCGTGCGCCCTGGAGTAATTGCGAAGCAGGCTCCTTATATTTCGATGGTGCAACTTTCACAGCAGGTTCTACCTTCTCGGCTTCCGGAGGGGCTTTCTCTGCGGCCGGCATGTGAGGAGCAGCTTCTGGCGGGGAAATAACATCCTCGATGGGTTCAGGGACGGGAGGAAGCTCAACCACAGGTACAGCCTCGATAGGTGTTGGTTCCGGAGGATGAATTTCCTCTTTGACGGCAGGAGGGGCAGTTTCTTTTACCGGTTCAGGGGGTACCGCCTCTGCGGCAGACGTTGCTTCATCAAGCCATCCTGGAATTTCCGGCATAGGTTCTTCTTGAATTGTTTCCTGAGCAACCGCCGAGACGAGGGTCTCATCGTCGGGAGTAATATCGCTAACGGCGTCAATTTTCTCGGTTGGAACCGGGGGAGGCTTCGAAACAAGTGTCTCAGGAGGCAATACGTCAGGGACAGTTGCTGCGATATCTACATCCATACCTCGCTGTGAGGCGAGATCCTCAAGCCACTGCAAACTCTCACCAGCTTCTTCAGGAGGAACCGCTTCACTTACCGTCGGGGATGGTTCCGGGGTCGCTTCAATTGGTCTCTCCGTAGGTGGGGTTAGAGGCTTGCTTTCCTCAGCTTCTTGAGTCTCAGCAAGATCCTCCAGCCAGCGGAAAACTTCATCATCGTCAACTTCATCGCTGACGCCTAGGGTATCCGGGGGAGAATCAACTGCATGAGCGCCAATCTCCTCCTCAAGTTGCTGGAGAGATTGTACGTCAATCTCAGGTTCGTCAACTTTGCTCACAGGATCCGGGATTTCTTCAGCTGAGTCGGCAAACTCATGCAACCAGCCAGGTGTCTCTCCAGGTTCTTCTGCAGCTCTCTCTGTAGGTTCTGGATCTGCTTCCGCTAGGAAATCCTCGTCAACAGTCCTCTCAACTACCGAATCTGCGATGCCGCTCAGCCAATCTGGGACATCATCCTGTAGTTGTGCTGCTTCAGCAGCCGGCTCCTCAGCCGCTTTCTCGACCTCAGAGACCCAATCCGGAGCTCCGGTTTCAGGGTCTTCTGCTGGGCTCGTGGCTGCATCGACCGATTCAGGTTCAGCGATGCCTTGCAGCCACTCTGGTGCGTCATCGCTAGCGGGTACGGGAGCAGGCTCATCTTCCAGTTCACTGATCCCTTCAAGCCACTCAGGCGCAGCCTCTTCATCTGGCTTTTCCGGAGTTTCATCACCGACAGTTGGCTCAGGCTCAAGGTTTTGTTGTGATGCTGCTTCTGCAAGACCGGCAAGCCAAGATGGGCTTTCGGGTTCTAGTTCAGGGGCTTCGGTTTCGAGCTCAGGGACTTCATCTCCTTCTGCGATCTCGTCCAGCCAGGAGGGGACCTCCGCCTCCGAAAGGGCGTCTTCAGTGGTCTTTTCTACTGCTTCTGTTGGGAGTTCTGCTTTTTCAGGTTCTGCATCCTTACTCGGGCGGTCGTCGAGCCAGGTAATGATGGTGGATGTTGCGCCTGGGGCTTGCGGGTCAATCCACGTGGGTACCTCAGGAGTGTCATCCTCCGCAAGTAGACCTTTATCGGCACTTTCATCAACGCTCGGGGGATCTGCTTCCAAGACGGGTTTAGCTTCTTCTTGTAGCTCATCCGTAGATGGAGGCATCGGATCAGGTGTGATCTGTTCTGCGTCAGAGGCGATATCCGAGAGCCAATCGGGCATAAATTCTGCTTTGCCAACTGGAGCCGCTGCAGGTTCGTCGGCTTCAGTGGATTCATCAGTAATCTCGGGGGCGATTTCTTGGACCCAACCAGGGATGTCCGCGGGGGCGAGTTCACCTGTTTCCTCTTTAGTATCCCCAGCGCCGATTGATTCGAGTTCAGCATCCGAGAAGGAAATGGGAGCTTCTTCAACCTCGCCGCTGGATGGAACCCATCCTGCTTCCTCCATCCACTCAGGTATTTCGTCTTCTGAAGCGGTTTGGAGGGCGTCTGCTGATACTGCAGGTGGAGTGCTCACGGGTGTTGCCGATTGATCGATCTCTGCCATCCAGGGGGGAGCATCATCGGCTTCAAGTGGGGTAGGCGCCGCTTCACTTAGATCTACACCGAGGGATTCAACCCATCCTGGTGCGTCAGACTCGGCAGTTGGGAGT
>SOJU01000267.1 GCA_004376465.1 Anaerolineales bacterium
CCGGTGGAGGAGGGTGGGCAACTTTGCGATGATCTCCGTTAATGGCCCTTACCTTCGAGAAATCATCGGTGATCTGGTCAGCGAGGATCTTCACCGCGCCTCGCTCACGATCAATTTTCCCCACTGCGACGACGATATCTTCTTCACTCAACCACGTAGAGATGTTCTTCCAGACCCGACTGAATACAACCAGCTCAATAGTCCCCTGTAAATCCTCCAGCGTCACAAAACCCATCGCCTTCCCGGTGCGAGTCTGGTATGGCCTGATATTACAAACTTCTCCAGCGACGCAAACCTGCTGCCCCTGGATTGTCTCCTCTAATTCGGAGCTAAAATGAGTGGTGATTTGTGTGAGTTCCGACAAATAAGGCGTTAGGGGATGATCCGAGATGTAGATCCCTAATAATTCTTTCTCCCAACTCAGGAGGCGGCGCTGAGGAATATCCGACGTCACGGGAGGCAAGTCCAGGGTGTCGCTCACGCCGGTCTTCTGACCGAAGAAGGACATCTGACCAGCCTCAGCTGCTCGAAAATGGTTGGCGGATAACGCCATGATGCGGTCCATGAAATCCATCATAGCGATACGCGGCGCCAGGCTATCGAGAGCGCCAACGCGAATAAGACTCTCCATCGCCCGTTTGCCGACCTTACGTAAATCAACCCGCCGGGCGAATTCCTCCAAACTGTTGAATACCCCTTCTTCCTCTCGAGCTTCAAGAATAGTCTCGATCGCTCCCTGACCGACATTCTTAGCTGCACCAAGTCCGAAACGGATTCCCTCTTTTCCGTCTCCGCGATCTTCAGGGGAGAAATCATAACCGCTCGAATTCACATCAGGCGGCAGAATTTCTAACTCCATCCGGCGACAATCGGCAATGTATAGCGCCACTTTATCCGTATCATGCTTGACGACGGACAGCAATGCCGTCATATATTCAAGAGGGTATTTCGTTTTGAGATAGGCGGTTTGAACTGCGATGACCCCGTAATCGGCGGCATGCGCTTTATTGAAGCCATAACGAGCAAAATTTTCCCAATCGTCAAAAACATCAGCGGCTGTTTTCTGATCGACATCGTTGTCAACTGATCCTTGGATAAATTTTTTCCGGTGGGTCTTCAGCGACTTCGCCTTCTTCTTTGCGATTGCCTTACGAAGATCATCAGCCTCAGATGCCGTGTACCCTGCCATCTCCATGGCCGCAAACATGATCTGCTCTTGATATACAGGGATCCCATACGTCTCTTCGAAGATCGACTTAAGTGTTGGATGAGGATAGGAAACCTGTTCCTGTCCATGCATGCGGCGAATATAGGTTGGGATGAACTCCATCGGTCCTGGCCGGTAGAGTGCCACCATGGCGATCACATTGGCTAACTCACGCGGCTTCATCTCCATCAAATAGCGCCGCATGCCCACACCTTCAACTTGAAAAACGCCCAGGACATCCCCCCGCCCCATGAGCTCAAAGGTTTCGGGGTCATCAACGGGGATTGTGTTTATGTCCAATGAAACCCCATGGCGAAGTTTAATCAGCTCACAAGCACGTGCCATCACCGTAAGTGTCGATAGGCCAAGGAAATCAACTTTGAGCAACCCTAAGGAATCCAGTATCTGCATTTCGAATTGAGTCACCGCGCCGATTGGGTTATCCTCTTGGTTCCCACCCGTACAACGGTGGAGGGGAATATACTCGGTGATCGCTTTATCGGTGATGACCACTCCTGCAGCATGAGTTCCCGCATGTCGCACTACGCCCTCTAATTGTGCCGCCGTATCAATGAGTTCCTTCAAGTAGGGCGTCTCGGTATAAACATCCTTTAACGACTGAACCTGATCGAGCGCCTCCAGAATTGTGATCGGTTTTCCGGGGATATTCGGGATCATCTTCGCTACACGGTCCACTTCTGGTAGCGGGATGTCTGTCACCCTTCCTACGTCCCGTATTGCAGCACGAGCGCCGAGTGTCCCGAAGGTTATGATCTGGGCCACTTTGTCGCGCCCATACTTATTCGCGGTGTATTCGAGCACTCGAGAACGGAGATCATCCTGAAAGTCCAGGTCAATATCCGGCATCGAAACACGACTCGGGTTTAGGAACCGCTCGAAAATAAGCCCATGCTCGATAGGGTCGACCAACGTGATTTCAAGTGCATATGCCACGATGGAACCAGCCGCAGATCCGCGCGCGTTGTACCAGATATTTTCCTCGCGGGAATAACGGCATAGGTCCCACACAATTAGAAAATAATTGTCGAAGCCCATCTCGTGAATGATGCCCAGTTCATAGTTCAATCGTTCCTGAAATACCGAATCCTGGGCGTGATCCCCATAGCGCTTTTGGAGCCCGATATCACAGAGATGTCGCAGGTAACTGTCGGAAGTAAATCCCTCGTTCACTTCGAAATGCGGCAGCCTATACCCTTTGAATTCAAGATCGACTTCGCTGCGTTCGGCAACCAAGACTGTGTTCTCAATTGCTCCAGGAATATGACCAAAGAGCTGTTCCATCTCTTGGGTAGAGCGAAGGTAATAAGAGGGATCCGTCATTCGCATCCTGTCTGGATCCGACTGGAGAGAACCGGTCTGGACACAAAGGAGCAGATCTTGCAGTTCGGCGTCACTGCGTTCGATGTAGTGAACATCGTTGGTGGCGAGAAAACGACCATCATAACGTTTCGCCAGATCGATGAGTTTCTTATTGATATCCGGCAATTCTGGGATGTCATGCGACTGCAATTCAAAGAAGAAGTGGTCGCGGTCGAAAATCTCAAAATACCAATCCAGGAGTTTACGAGCGTGTTCATCCTGACCTCGTTCGAGAGCGCGCGGGACTTCCCCCGAGAGGCAGCCTGTTGTACAGATCAATCCTTCATTGTGTTCAGCCAGGAAATCGTGGTCAATCCGCGGGCGGTA
>SOJU01000243.1 GCA_004376465.1 Anaerolineales bacterium
AAGGCTCGTTTCAACACGTCCTGTTCAATACCACATCCATTATCCATTATTCGAATTTCCACGTTACCTTGCTCAGACAGTAATCTGGTTGCCGCTTGCAGACGTCCCCCCTTCGGCATCGCATCCGCAGCATTAGTAACCAGGTTCAAAAGTACCTGCTGAATCTGGTTGCTGTCCACACAAACGGTTGCCCCGTCGCGAGTATAGTCAGTCTCGATCTCGATGCCTTTGAGCGCCAAGTCCTTCTCGACCAGGGACAGACTCTCCCGGACTAAAGAGTTAACGTCGGCTCTGGTCATCACGCCCTCAGAGCGCCGCGAGAATCCCAGCAGCGAGTCGATGATGCGTCGGCACCGTTGGGCCTCACCCTCGATAACGTCCAAGTCCGAAAAGTCGCCGCTATCACCAACTTGCTGCCGCATCAGTTGCGAACGCAGCAGTACCGTCCCGATAGGCGTATTTAATTCATGAGCCACACTGGCGGCGATCTGTCCAATCAACACCATCTTTTCTTGCTGGAAGAGCTGCTCCCGCAGCCGTTGCTGTTCCTGTTCCAGCGTCACCCGGTCGGAGATATCCAGGCTAAGGAAAACCAGACCAAGATAGCGCCCATCCTCACTATGAACGGTGGAATAGCTGGCCAAACAGCGCCCGTGACGCAACTCTAAAGACTGAGTTGTGATAAAGCCCGATTTCTGTTTGGCCTGTTGAAGGATTTCTCCAAGTTGCGAGCGTAGCTCCCTTGAAGGGCATTCTTGGATAGACTTGCCCAGAAGCTCCGATGCAAGGGCATTCCAAATCCGCTCTGCACTTTTATTACAGAGGGAAATCTTGCCTTCGGCATCCACGAAAATGACACCTTCGACCATGCTGTCGATAATGGCCCGCAGCTTGTCTCTCTCCCAAGCGGCCTGTTCTTGTGCAATCCGAATCCGGCGATTCCGATCGTCCAGCACTTTGTGCTGCTTTAATAATTCGTCGGACATCTGGTTGAACGACTCTACAAGGTCCCCAATCTCGTCCTTGGTAGTAGCTGCTACTTGCTGGCCAAGATCGCCATCACGAATCTTCCCCGCTGCGTCTATCAGGCTGCGCACCGGCTGAGTAACCACCCATGAGACCACTGCCGCCAAACACGCCGCAATCAACAGGACAAACCCGGCAATCGTCACCAGCGCCAGTGTGAAATCCGAAATGGTGCGATGGATGCGATTCTCCGAGATCCCGACGTGTACAAAGCCGACTTTCCCTCGCAGAATTGGAACGCCAATGTCATGGACCAGACCCTCCTCCTTTCCGGTGTCCAGCAGCTCTTGCTTCGACGCATCCCCGGGTTCCAGCTTGTTAACACCCACCAGATCCGCGGGAAAACCACCGGCGAAAGTATGAACCAGCACATTACGCTTGCGGTCGGTTATGTAAACGTAGGCGACATCCTCGTCACTATGCTTAAGGTCTTTGACCAGATTCAATAGGGAAACAAACTCCTCCGTCAACACGAAATGCTCGCTGCGTGCGGCTAAATTGATCGCCATGTTATGTCCCTTTGCCAGGTATTCTGCGCGGAGTGTACCCGACAGATGCCTGCGAACAAATATCACCACCGTTAGATCAAGCAGAGCCACCAGGCCGATACAACAAATCATGATTTTAGCGCGGAGGCTCAAGCGCACCATGGTCACTTCCTCATTTTTTGGACTGAAAATCCTTCATAAAAGCTTTCATCTGGCGGATCGAGTCGTACGCACTATCTTCGATCACGGTGAACCGGTCAATCAGAATCCTTTTGAGAATTTCGCGACCTCTGGGGTCGTTGTGCATGTTCAGAAAAGCCGAACGGAGTTTTTCTTTCAGTTGGGGAGCGATACCTGGTGAAACGACTACAGGCGGAATGCCACACGGAGTTGATCTGTATATAATTCTGGTTTGCGCCGTCCATTTGGGGTCCTCGGCCTTCAAGTACTCCCAAATCAAACTGTCAACTGCAGCCCCATCCACGAGTTTCTCAGCCACCGAGCGGATCGAATTGTCATGGGAATATGTGAAGATATGCCTCCTGAAAAAGGACTCGGGTCTCTCTCCCATCATAGCGAGCGTATAGGTAGGGATCAGCATCCCTGTGTTGGATAGAGGGTCGGAAAACGCAAAGACCTTGCCTCGCAGGTCTTCGAGTTTCTGAATCGAGCTGTCCTTATGAACGATGAAGTACGAACAGTACTCGGTTTTGCCGAAGCACACGGGAACACAAAGTAGCTCCATCCCAAAATCGCGGTGGCCCTCGACATAGGGACGCGAACAAACGAATGCTGCATCGATTTGCCCCTCCTCCATCAGAAAGTTTACCTCGGCATACGTTTTCCGTTGGATCATTTCCACCTCGCGGGTGAGTTTCTCCCCAATGTAGTCAAAGATGTCCTCGTAAAAAACAAGTGATTTCGTTGGTGAGATAATCGCGCCAACTGCGATCTTCAGCGTGTTTTTCTGCCGAGGAGTTGAAACGACCTCCGCGGAAGACGGCTGTAAGCTGATGCGTTTTACAGGCTTGCTGTCTTGAGCTTGGCTCAAATACATTACCGCAGCTATGAGGAACACGCTAAGCAGGCCAATTCCCACTAACCAACGTGCTCTTACCATTTCTTACACCCTTTCTGCTTACCCAAAAGCGGCATATCCGCAATTGGGTTTGTATTCCTGTTTTTGCGAGTGAAACAGATGGCGAACTGAATGTCGCACGGGTGGTTTTTCAACCAGGAAAAACGTTTGTTCGTTTATCATCCAGCACTTATCATCAAATACTATGATATTCAACTATTTGCCACATATCAAGGCCAAAATTTTGCGGGATTACCCTTCTTGAATTGCGATGGTGAAGAAGTCTCCCTGTGGCTGTAGAATGCGTTTTTTAAAGG
>SOJU01000259.1 GCA_004376465.1 Anaerolineales bacterium
AACATGGTAACCCACGGTTTGCAAACAGGAGAGTCGGTCATTCCATTTTGTCTACACTTTAAATCGCAGGGGGCTGCCCTTTTGAGACAGCCCCGAATATCTCAGTTTTAAATGCTTCGTTCTTGAGGCTATGTCTTGCTCTTTCGATCGAGATGCACTTGAATTATCTTCTCAACCTCTTCGGCAGACATCCCGTCGATCGAAATGATCTTATCCAGCCCACGCTCACCGGCAACGATCTCGATCTTGTTTTTCCGAGTACCCAGCGCCTTTGCCAGGAAAGCGATTACGGCGCGATTTGCCTTCCCTTCCACCGGCGGTGCTGCGACACGAATCCGCACCGTTCCATCCTCCAGGATGCCTCCAAATTCAGTCTTTCGGGATCGTGGAGTCACGCGGACTGTAAGCGCAGCCCCCCGTTTCCCATCAGAGAGTTTAAATTCCCTGTTTTTTAGCTGTTGATTCAAACGAGTATCCCTACTATCACTGTGCCGGCCATCTCAACCAGAAAAAACAACACCAATGGGCTAAAATCAAGACCTCCCCCAGAAGGTAATAACTTGCGTATTGGCGCGAGAAATGGTTGAACAATCGAATCTAAGAATTGGCGTATTGGGTGAAACGCATCCAAAAAATATCCGACCAGCACATCCGCCAGAATGATTAATGTGAGCGCTCTTGTAACGATCTCTATTGCATTCGCTAAACTCGTCAAAGGTACTCCTTATAGATTTACTTAATAATGCAGACCAACCACGTTCCTACGGCGAAGAAACTTACTCCCGATTAGAACCAGCCTTCCATTCAAAGAACGAGATATCTGAGCAGTAACCTATACACAATATCACTCATCGGCAATCTCGACAACGAAGATGGATTCTCCCTCAGGGACTATTTTACCGCAACTCTATCAGGCGTCAGTATGGCGCGGTCCGAAGATCGCTCTTCCTACGCGTACGATCGTCGCCCCCTCTTCAATCGCGATCTCGTAATCATCCGTCATGCCCATCGAGAGTTCTGGTAGGTCCGTCAAGAGCTTCTCTTCCAAGAAATCCCGGAAAGCCCGCAAACCCTGAAATGTGGAACGAAGGACGGCGGGGTCCGCTGTCCAGGGCGCCATCGTCATCAAGCCTCGAACAGCCAGGTTCTTATGCTCGCGGATCATCTGGATATCCTCGAGGGCGCCCGGCCAATCATCCTTCTGCCATGCCGACCAGCCGGTCTTCGACGCCTCCCCCGAAGTGTTGCATTCGATCAAGACATGCAAGATTCGCCCAGATTCCGCAGCGAAACGATCGAGCCTTTGCGCGATCTTCACACGGTCAATGGAGTGCACCATGAAGAAATGCGGGGCGACATCTTTCGCCTTCCGGCTCTGGATGTGCCCCACCATGTGCCAGCGGATATCGCTTAGATGGGTGAGTTCAGCCTGTTTCTCACGTGCTTCTACAACGCGGTTCTCACCAAAATCCCTTTGTCCGGCCTGGTACGCGGCGCGCACGCTTGAAGCCGGCTGTCCCTTACAGATAGCAACCAGCTCGATCGCGTCAGCCCCTCTTCCGCTTCTTTCAGCGGCTTCGGAAATCCGCGCTTGCAGAAGCTGCAGGTTCGCATCAATTGGCTGTTCCACTATTGTCCTCTCAAAATGCGATTCGGGGTCATTCACTCACGGCGATCGCAGCTCCAAACCGGCCCGTCTTCCCTCCCTCACTGCGATGTGAGTACCAATCATTGCTATGGCAGGCTGTGCAGATCTGGGCGACTTCGATTTGAACCACCCCCTGCTCCTGCAACAATGCCCGATTTGCGCTCCAGAGATCCAGATAAGTCTTCCCATTTCTGCGATCGAGATGGCGAGAGGCATCCCGTCCGAAGCTCGCCTCGATCTGTTCGACAACTTCCGCTCCCACCGTGTAATGGTCCGGTCCAATCGAAGGCCCCAAACCAGCCATAATATCGGCAGGATCAGACTGAAAAGTTTCCACCATCGCCTGGATGGCGAATTCCGCTACCCGGCGTACCGTTCCCAGCCAGCCTGCATGAGCAATCCCGATCGCTCTCCGGTGGGGATCGTAAAGAAGAATGGGGACACAGTCGGCGAAGCGCATCAGGAGGGTCACACCGGGATCGTCTGTAAGGATGATGTCTCCCTTGGTATGAGGGCGGTCATTGCGTGGTCCATTGGCGACAACTACATCGGCAGAATGCACTTGCCAGACATCGAAAACCGAACTGATTGGACGGTCCAACACGGAAAATAACCGCTGGTGATTCTCTGCCACTTTGTCAGGGGTATCACCAACAGTACTGCCGAGGTTAAGCGAATGCCAGGGATCGGGACTCACACCGCCATGACGCGTGAAAACACCATGGACTAAATCCGGCTGCAACAGCGATTTAAATTGATAATAAACCAGGGAACCAAACTGTGTGCGAACCATTGGGAGAGTCTACCATGGCACACAGAAAGACAACGGCAGGTTGTTTGTCTTCAAGAAGACTATCTGTAGTTCTCCAGGGATTTAATTAGAGGGACCAGCGATCACTTAATCTCACCTGCGGCAGCGAGCTTTGCAGCCACAAGGGTTTGGGTATCGACCATGATTTCCTCTACATACGGATACGCCATCCATACATTCGCCACGCCGAAAAGCACCCCCGTGAGCGTACGGAAGAGGGGCGTACTTTCACGCCATGGGAAGGGCACGAAAGGTAGAGACGTAATCAACTGGGATCCCCCATCTAGTGCAAGTGGCAGGATGCCGATAATGAACCAGGCCCAGATCGGCAGCGGTTTTAACCTATGCCGGAGGAAGGTGAAAACCACACCTGCGAGAAAGATGCTCCCATAAATCGCGACATCTCGCTGGCAAAGCGCGACTTTATATCCCACACTCTCATTGCCGATGAAGGCTCGATCCCGCAACAAATCAATAGAGTCGACACCCGCGATTTCCTCATAGCTCTTCATATCCAAACCTGCTCTTTCCAAAGGATAAACAGGTTGTTCTCCGAAGAGGAACCAGGAGCGGAAAGGAAGCTGATGGCATAGAGGGCCGTAGACCTTGTATATCACTCGAGCAGGAGTCGTCATGCCAGCCTTTATTAGATATGGAGAAGCGAAGGGTAAGGCGATATAGAGAAAAACGATCAAGTTGAAGATAGCAAGCCAATGGCGTGAGAAGAAAAGGAGCGCTTTATTCATCATGACCCCTTGCTCTCGCGATATTGACGAGGAACTCTCAACATCAGTATGCCCATCCGCCGCCGCATTTAGCGCGACTTTTAAATCTATCTTAGAGATGGGTGCCTTGAGTATGTATGGACCGATTTGGACGACAGGAATACGCTCGATGTAGCGTTTTTGAAGCGCTGGATCGGTATTGATATCCACCTCTTGAAGGGTATGAGGAACTTCCTTCTGAAGTGAGATCAGGTAGGACCTAACTTCCTCACAAAGGCTGCAATCTTCTTTAGTAAAAAGCGTCACACGTATCATAGGGAATACCCAAGTTCTACCAGATAATCGCGCAGTTGACTCTCGGTTATAAGTCCTATATGGACTACCCGGACCACACCCTGAGGATCAACGAAGATACTTGAAGGATAGCCATGGATTCGGTAAAGCCGTTGAACATTTCCACCAGGGTCGAGAAGAAGAGGAAAGGATAAACCGAGTTCGTCACGAAAAGCACTTACATCCTCAATAGGTTCGTCGTAATTTAACCCCAGGCCGGTGAAACCATCGTCCTTTAACTCTTGATAGCGACCTTCAAATGTTGGCATCTCCATACGGCATGGACCGCACCACGTCGCCCAGAAGGTCAGAAGCACCGTTCTTCCGCGGAAGTCGCTCAAGCGGACTTCTTCATTTCCCTCCAGATCGCGCAACGCGAAGTCTGGAGCCTGGGCACCGATCTCTGGTGTAATCTTGCTTACGACCGTTCCAATTTCTTGTATTTCATTCGTTTCCGGCGCAGCGGTTGATAGAACGCTAAACCCAATTTCTGATTCTGCACTTGGGAAGCCGAAAAACAAGGCTAATGCAAAAGCGATTCCAACGAGCAAGCCCACCAGGATGGATGCGGCAATGCGAGAGGAAGATCCCAAACGCATGCTGTACCTAAAGGCCGAAGTCGACGAAGAACCCGAATCGCGCTAGCTGCTCGAGCTTACCGGTGAGCAGTAACACGCCAACAATAACCAGGATAATGCCGGTGATGATGGAGATGTAACGGACGACATTGCTGTACTTACGCATGAGGTCCGCCGCTTGTCCTATCCCCAAAGCCATCAGAAGAAAGGGAATCGCCAGGCCGAGCGAATAGGCGCTGAGGAGAATGACACCCTCCATAATTCGTGCGCTGCTTATCGCTAGCGTAAGCACGGCGCCGAGGACTGGTCCAACGCACGGCGCCCAGCCAGCGGCGAAGAAAACGCCCATCAGCGCCGATGAGAAGTAACCCAATCCCGGATTAGGTTGCACCTGCCGCCGGGTGTCGTAGTTCAAGAAAGGGATGGTGATCACACCCATTGTATGGAGTCCAAAGATAATCACGACCACTCCACCGATGCGTGCAATCCAGGTGCGTAGATCATATAAGATGAAACCGATCGCAGACGCGGCGGCGCCAAGCAGCACGAATACGACGCTGAACCCAAAGACAAAAGCCACCCCGTGCGAGAAGGTGGTCCAGCGATTGGCAATAACTTCGCCCGAGGGCGATACAGATCGCCCGCCGAGATAGCCGATATAGGCTGGTACGAGAGCGAGGACGCAGGGCGATAAGAACGATAACAATCCTGCAAGAGTCGCAATGCCAACCCAGTACGGGCTTAAAGTGAGGCCACTGAGATCCATCGAATCCGTTTCTCCTCCATCCAGAATTCTCCTTATTGAGGTTTCAGCTCGTCCTGAATGTGTGAAGCATACCGCCTTCGCCCCCAACGATCAAGGTGGAAAATTTAAATTGCTCTCACCCGGGTGAAGCAGAAAATCAGGAGAGCTTCAAACCTCTCAACCTGAGGCTGTTTGTTACAACGAAAATCGAACTGAAAGCCATAGCCCCGGCGGCAAACATGGGATTCAGGAAACCGAGTGCTGCGCTCGGAATGAGGAGCACATTATAAATCAATGCCCAAAATAGGTTCTGCTTGATGGTGCGCAGGGTTCTGCGAGATAGAGTGATTGCTCGCGGCACGCCGCGCAGATCGCCGCTTAGAAGCGTAATTGGAGCGGCGGCAATAGCCACATCCGTACCGGTTCCAATGGCAATTCCAACATCCGCTTGTGCTAGCGCTGGAGCGTCATTGATCCCATCCCCGACCATGGCAACGACCTTTCCCTGGCTTTGAAGATCTCTGACCACTTCTGCCTTCTCTGCCGGAAGCACTTCGGCGCGGATGAGGCTGTTCCCCTGGGAATCTTGTGAGTGTAGACCGACCAAAGAACCGATCGCTTGGGCGGTTTGGAGGTTATCGCCAGTAATCATGACGACGTCCAGCCCCATGTCGTGGAGGGCTTTAATTGCTTCGACCGAACCCTCTTTTACCGTATCGGCGATGCCCAAAATACCGGCTGGTTTACCGTCGATTGCTACAGCAATCACTGTTTTCGCCTGCGACCGCAAGCGCTCAATCTCCCCATCGAGGCCATTGAGACCCATGCCGTGTTCTGCGAGCAGCTTCGGCGAACCGATGACAACCTCCCGCGCTCCCACGCTGGCGACTATCCCATGACCGGCAATGGCTTTGAAACCGTCCGGTTCATCTAATGGAATATCCTGAGCGAGAGCCGCTTCGACAACCGCCTCTCCCAATGGGTGTTCAGAACCACGCTCCGCGCTCGCGACGATCTTGAGTAAATCTCTCTCACTCCCGTCCCACCCATTCACGATGATGTCGGTGACCGTAGGTTGGCCGCGAGTGATGGTCCCCGTCTTATCCAGAATGACCGTCGTTAAACTACCCGCCCGCTCAAGCGCCGCACTGGATTTGAATAAAATCCCCATGTTGGCGCCTCTGCCGGTTCCAACCATCACTGCTGTTGGAGTAGCCAGGCCCATCGCACAAGGACAAGCAATGACCAGGACTGCCACCGTATTGATCAGGGCGCGGGTAAAGTTAGAAATATCGCCCGTTGGAGGAGGGGCAAGGAAATACCACGCTAAAAACGTAGCTAAGGCAACCGCGATCACAACGGGAACGAAAATCGCCGAGACCTGGTCTGCCAGGCGTTGAATCGGAGCTTTGCTTCCCTGAGCATCCTCGACCAAGCGAATGATCTGCGCCAGGGCTGTATCCTTACCAATTTTTAACGCTTCGAACTTGATCCGGCCCAGCTTATTCACCGTAGCGCCGACTACAGGATCTCCAGGTCCTTTCTCTTGCGGCAGAGACTCGCCGGTGAGCATCGACTCATCGACAGATGTTTTTCCCTCGATCACAACTCCATCGACAGGGAATTTCTCCCCCGGGCGGACAACAACGATGTCGCCCACCTCGACTTCTTCAATGGGTATGTCGATCTCCTGCCCGTCGCGGATAATTCGTGCAGTTTTTGCCTGTAGACCAAGCAGCTTTCTAATCGCCTCGCTCGTTCTGCCCTTCGCACGCGCCTCTAAGAATTTTCCCAGGACGATCAACGTGATAATAACCGCCGAAGTTTCAAAATATACGTGCCCATCGATTAAACCGAGCATCACCGGAATAGAGTAAAAGTATGCAGCTGAGGAGCCCATAGCTATCAGAACATCCATGTTGGCTGACTTGTTGCGCAACGCCTTGTAGGCTCCATCGTAGTATTGCCAACCCACGTAGAATTGAACCGGTGTTGCCATGGCGAACATCAGCCACGGGAGCCAGTTCGCATCAGCGAGAGCCGCGGGCAATAACCCAAAATCTCTGAACATAGAGAGCAGGAACAAGGGGATCGTGAAAAATAGTCCCACCGTGAGCAAATGCTTCTGATGATTGATCTCCTTCTCTCGTGCCGCACGCTCGACATCCTCCACTCGATCGGATGTTTTGAGTGCTTCAAAACCCGTAGTGAGGATCACTTTGCGAAGGTCTGACTGACTCACGACAGTAGGAATGTATTGGACGCGTACACGTTCGGAAGCCAGATTCGCAGAAGCGCCAACAACACCATCGGTACCGAGCAGAGCTTCTTCGAGCCGGCGTGCGTCGTTGACGTCCCCCAATCGTTTCAGAACGAAGTCTGCTTCACCGAGGGCGATGTCATATCCTGTTCGTTTGATTCTGTCGATGATTTCCTTTTGATCCACCTTGGCGGGATCGAATTCCACGCTCGCTCGCTCAGAAGCTAAATTGACATTCGCTGACAGGACTCCGTCTAGCTTATTCAGGTTGCGTTCGACCGCGGCCACACAGTTCGCGCAGGTCATTCCAGTAATCGGAAGTGTGAGAGTCTTCTTCGCTTCTTCCATAATACTCATTACCTCTTCTTATGTTTTTCTTTATATCGATCGCTGGTCGGTCAACCTGGAGTTGACTGACGGCGATATTCCTCGTGTAGGAATAATCGAGGACTGTTGTCAGGCAGTAGTGCAGCGGAGTGGCGTCATCTACGTCACTCCACTGCGCTTCGAAGCTCGATGCCTCTTATCTATCCAACCACGATGACTTGACCACTACTGTGCTGGCGGGTAGTTGATTTCCGTCAGCAAGCCCACGATTGATTCTTCCGTCGCCGGGGGCTCAAACTCCACCGTCACTCGCCTTTCACTTTGTGAGGCTTGAACGCTCTTCACTCCCTCGAGCTCCCCCACTTCGGTTTGGATCGTGTGCGTGCAGTGACCACATGAGATCCCCGGTACTTCAAACGAAACTGTGCTCATCTTATATCTCCTTGAATACTTTCTCGGATTCTGTGACTCTATACTTTTGTCGCTGTCTCATAGACATCGATGATTTCTTTTAATACTCGTTCGCGCTCTTCAGGGTCATCGCCGCGCACCGCGGTGATCAAACATGAATGTAGATGATCGTTCAATATATTCGAGCTCACCTTGTTTAGCGCCGCTTCCACCGCTTGGATTTGTCTGAGCAAATCGATGCAGTAGGCATCGTTCTCAACCATGCGCTCAATCCCGCGAATATGGCCGGCGATGTTTTTCAAACGGTGTAGTGTGTCCTCTCGATCCATCATGCACTCCCATCATACCCCCCCCTACGGGGGCGGGTATGCTAATAATATATCTTATTAGATACAGTTTGTCAAGTATGATCTAAACACACAGGGTAGCCCCTGGTTTTGTGTATGCGATTAGACTTGGGGAATAAGATCGAGCAGCGCGGAGAACGGCAATGTAGAGGGTTTGACAGTTTCTAAGGGTGGCGCAAGATCACGGAGGCGTTCCGACCATCGCCACAGTGAGATAAGGTCCTCTGGGTATCGCGACGAACGGGCGCCAATGCTGGTCCATGAGAAACCTACTAAAGCCTGCGCCCACCCCTCCCACGGGACCATGTCCGGTGTGCGCGAGAGTGTGACCAGCCCGCTGAAATAGACAGGCTTCCCGCGGGGGAAGAATTGGCGCTGCGTTTCAAGAAATTCGCGGCTATCCGTCGTGTTGAAGATCAACCATAGGGGCAACAAACCCGAGGAGAGTACGAGTTGAGGGTCATACTGTGTGAAGGTCTCCACCACGACACCCTCTGCCTCGCGGCCTTGGCGGCGGTAAAGTTCCTCATGGGCGATGAATGCCAGGCGCGAAAACCCCTGCGGGTCGTCGAAAGTAATGCGCTCAAAACCGTATCCGTGCTCGCGGGCAAAGATTTCCAATGCCTGGTCGAGGCCCGGCTCACTTCCCCACTCCGATTCAGGTCCCTCGACGGGGCTTTGATCCGGGATCCCCCAACCCCCGCGGTGGTTTGAGCCAGATTCCTCCAGAGCGCGATCGATACGTTCACTTCCTTCAATGAACTCCTCAGGGGAAATGCCTCCCCAGCCGCCGATTTGGTAGACCTCTCGTGCGTCTAGCTTGTAGTGCAACCAGCGCGCACCGCAATCGAGATAGACGATCGTGCCGCCTGGTTTGAGCTTATTCAGAAGAAATTCCCGATAACCTCGCGGCAAATCAATCAGCTTCAACCGCAGATGGCTGACGACGCGCGTGAGCCACCCATCATGGATCGGATCGAAGTGTCCGATGGCCATGACCTCCGGATTTCTGTCCAGAATCCGCTCCGCAACGCGCGAAGTGAGCGCGAGGTGAGGGGGCACTTCGTCTTCGGGGCTCCCGCCTCGCAAGCCAAGAATAAAAGGCTGGGGAAGAAATGGGGCACCGAGTACCGCCGCGAGATGAGCCGTGGCGCCACCCATCGCACCGCCTACGAGAATCGTATCAAATTGTCCATCGACCCCATCATAGTCAGCGAGACGTGCAGCGACGAGTTGTTCTACCTGGAGTTCTTCCGCTTCAAGGGGAGGGAGCGCTGTCCATTGAAACTGCAGGCGCACCACCGCGCGGGCGATCGAAACAGGCAATCGATTAAGCAGGGCAAGCCCGACCTTTTCAAGTTCGCTAAAGTTAAAGACGGTCTCGGGATGACCCGAAAGAACTCCGGCAATGAGCCGCGTCAGCACTGGGGAGGCGCTTTCCGCGCTCTCGAAGACTTTCCGGTTCATCACCTTGTTTCGATCAACCATGAATCTAACTCAGATCATCACGCTTGAGTGGCCCGCAGTTCCACCGCTCGAACGGGTATCAACCTTAAATCTTACCAAGTGATGGAAGTTCTTGCTCACTCAAGGCTCGCTCTCGCATTTCTTCGCGCAGGTTGGAGATGTCCTCAGGCACCTTGTAAGCTGCAAAAGCCAAGATTATCGCGCCAAGCGCCCAGGCTATAAGGCAGATCCACAGGATCGCATCGTATAGAGAATAGCGCACCGCAATCAAACCGGCAATAAAGGGAGCTATCGCCGCGCCACCATTCTCGATGAATAGCTGGACAGATAAAGCAGTACTGCGGATTTCAGGCAGCGTGATATCGTGCACGGTTGAGACGACATTCGCCGACGCAAATGGAATGAACAACGCCGTCAATATCATCATTCCCATGAATAGGGTGCGCTCCGATATCGGAATATTCATCGTGATTGTAAGCAGCACCGCCCCTATCAGGACTGCACTCATCGCGACAAGCAATCTCCCTCTGGGTGTTCGTTTGAAAGCGAAGTCGCCTAGCGCTCCGCCGAGGAAGTAGCCGAATGCGAGCATCAGGACAGCCGGGCCGAGCGTGAGCAGAATCGCACTCTCATCGAAGCCGCGCTCGACTTCTAAGTACCGGAAAAACCAGAAGGTTATTACATTCCAGGGGAAGACACCGACGAACCCCTGGGCGTAAAGCAGCAGGAGTGACCGCTTTCGGAACAACCCCAGGGCATGCTTTCGTTCGAATTTATGAACACCAATATCCTCCATCCCATCTAACTCGGGCTCGCTGCTGCCGCGCGGCGCTTCACGCACCGTGAAGAAGATGATTAGCGCCAGAACGAGACCCAGAGAGCCGGTCACATAGAAGATATTCCTCCAACCCACACTTGAAACTAAAAAAGTCGCGGCGACGAGACCAACCAGGTAACCTAAGGGTTGAGATAATTGTAAAAACCCGTAGACTTTTCCGCGCACACCCGGTTTGAAGTAATCCGACAGTAAGCTGTATAAGCCCGGGTAGCTCGAGTCATCGATGCCAGTGGTTGCACGTGTTGCCAAGAAAGTTTTATACGTCGGCGCAATGGCGCTCAACCATGTTGTCGACCCCCAGAGCGCTGAGGCGAGCGCCAGCAATTTGGGCCTCGAGAAACGGTCATAAAGGTAACCCCATATTGGATAAAGAAATGCGCCGACTAATAAGGCGCCCGTCACAACTGCGCCCATCTGTGCTTCGTTTATCCCGAATGTCTCCATGATTGGCGTTGTGAGCGGCGCGATGAGGAGACGGTCCGATTGATGCAAGAGCATGAAGGCAAAAAACACTGCTAAAACGTACCAGCGGTACTTCTTGTTGGATGACATTTTCACCTCCATTAGGATCAGGCTGTTCGATGTGGAGGGAGCAGATGATGGCCTTGCTCCGCATCCGGGTCTTCTCGTAGAAGTTGAATTGCATGGGGCAGTGCGGGGATGATCACAGCCAAATTCTCCTCGACGGCCTTCGGTGAGCCGGGCAAGTTCACAATTAGCGTGTGCTTGCGGATTCCAGCAACCGCTCGCGAGAGCATTGCATGGGGAGTCTTGGTCATACTTCGCGCCCGCATCGCCTCCGCCAGCCCCGGCGCCAGCCGCTCCACAACCTTGCGAGTTGCCTCAGGAGTTCGATCACGCGGGGAGAAACCCGTGCCGCCGGTAGTCAGAACAAGGTCGATCTCACCGCTATCGCACCAAGACGCAAGCCGCTCCTCGATTTCAATCTGCTCATCCGCGATAATATCGGCTGCGATCACTTCCCACCCTCGTTTGAGGGCAATCTCCTGGATGAGAGGTCCTGATCGATCTTCACGCTCACCCTGTGCAGACCGATCCGAGATCGTGAGAATAGCAATTCTCACTGGATCACCTTCCCCAGAACATATAGATCCATTACTTCAGCTCCAAATGAATCATAGAACGCCAACGCAGCCTCATTGTCTTTCGTAACCAGTAGATAATACTTCCGGCAACCTTTCGAACGCAAGCGATTCTCAATCTCAGCCATCAGCGAGCGTCCTATTCCCCTGCGCTGCTCACCTTGCTGTACTGCCAGGTGATAGACAATCCCCCGGCGACCGTCGAAACCGCCGAAAACCGTGCCGATAATCCGTCCATCACGCTCGGCGACAAGAAAAAGATCGGGGTCGCGTTGGAGCTTCTTCTGGATCTCTTGCGGTGTATCCGACGGGGATAACTGAATGCCAGGGCTCGATGATTCCCAGAGTATCCGTACTTCTTCGTAATCCTGTTCAAAGAGAAACTCGCGGATTTTCATCCCACCAACTCCAAATAATAAGGCTTGTGCGAACCAGAGACGTCTGGCTCGCACATAAAGTTAACCGAGTTCTTCAAAGCAGCAGTGGGAGATGCCTGTGGATAAAGCCAGTTTTACCCCCCCTCAGGTTCGACCAGCGCTTTCCAATCCCCATGAATACCGTCTTCGGTCACCCCAAAGTAAACACGGTGTCCCTGGGCTGTCTTTTGGATCAAGTCATAACGCCTTCGGGTGCCGCGTTTCTGCTCCTTCAACACCCCCAGATCGCCTCGCCATGCAACTTTAACACCCTTCAGGTCCTCTGGTAACTTACGGAATTCCGAAATAGCGTAATGCCATAGCCTTCGTGCAGAACTCTGGGTGACATTCTTGACTACATTTCCATTACGCAAATCACGCATCGTGTAGTACTGGATCCCATTGCGTTCTTCCGAACCCACAATCTCTACTCCGGTTCGTGGGTGTTGAATACCTGTAAGCGGTTCCTCTGTGACTTCTAGCTTCTCAGGAACATCCGCTTCTACACGCCGTCCTCGTTGTCCTCGATGCACCAGGTTCACGATTTCATCGCGGACTGCGAGCCCTGTTTCCGCTTCATCGCGGACGTAGACTTTGTTATCATCAACTGCATAGGGCGGGTCATCACCCGGGGGGATGATCATCCGAATAACCGTTTTCCCACGTGTTTCCATCGTATCCACTTGAACATCGAGGGCGGGGCTGATGCGTTTACTTAACTCCCGTTGGAGTTGATCAACACTGGCCTTAGCCTTTGTCACCCCCACTGGTTCTTTCTTCGCCTCAGCCGGCAAACCGATATATAGCGTTCCGCCGTTTGAATTTGCGAAGGCACAGACATCAGCGATGACTTTATAAAGTCGACCCCCGCGCACAGTCATGCTTTCATGAAAATCTTGGTTTATGCTCGGCCCGTCTTCGCGTGCACGCTGAATAAAGTCGTAATCTTCTTCGGCTGCGGGCCAATGTGGGCGTGTGAGCGCAAAGTCATTGCTGATGAACAGTTCTTTCAACGCTTGGAAAGAAACCTCTGGCAGCATTGCTTGGGTCGCTCGATCCCCAATGCCAAGGTTCTTCTTATTCTTCGGGTCCATGCGGATTCTGTGGGCATCTGAACCTTGAATGGTGTGCATTCGACGCGGGTATTCTGGCTTTGTTCCGTTAAAAAACGCAGCCGTGGTCCTCCGACCCTTCAGGCCCAAATCTGTAACCTCCAACGCATGAAGGTGAGGATCCTGGGTATAGGCAATCTTAGTCTGGCCGCCGAATCCATAGCCACGCATCGCTACCCCATGAGTCGAGTTCGCGTGCGCGGCAATCGCCAATCCTCCCGCTTCATCGATCAGCCGGTAAGCTGTCAGAACGTCCGCAGTTGCTCCCACCGTCACTGAGCCGTCGTCAAGCTGCTCAGATGGGATGTTCAGACTGAGTAGAAGATGCTCAATTTCTCTCACGGATTTCTCGGGGGAAAAAATCCCTAGAATATGAAAACCCAGAGTAGCCGTGAATTCAAACCCGGGAAAAACCGTAACCGTTTTTAATAGCCGGCGATACTCCTGAAGACGATTTCGCTCATCTTCGGTGAGTCTGCTGAGGGATTCTAGCATTTCTAACTGCTGGATCTCATCCATCATCTGTCGATAACCGGCCACAGTGTTGTGGTCGGTGAAAGCGATGATGTCGAGACCACGCGCTTCGCTCCGGTGTAATATATCTAAATAGGTTACATCCGGTTCATGATAATCACTCGATGCCGGCGTGTGTAAATGCAAATCCATCAATCGCCATTGTTTTGCTGTTTTTTTACTTTGTCTTCTTGCCACGAAATAATATTCTCCAATCGAGGTGATGAAAGAACCGTTCTACTCTCCACCACCAGAAATTTTGTTCTTAATTATCTCCAAGAGCAGGTCAGGCGAATAGGGTTTCAAGAGAAAGCCATCCGCCCCTTTCAACGTACTCTCATCACTCAAATCTATGCCAGAGGTCATAATGATGGGCAGGTCGACTAGCACAGGATTCGATCGAATTTCAGCCAGAATATCTAACCCGTTCCTGTCGGAGAGATTACAGTCCATCAACACCAGGTCTGGTTTTTCATCGATACAGATACCCGGTAACTCTGCCCAGTCCCTGCTCGCGAATGCCTGATATCCTTCGAGCTTCAAGAGCGTTATCAGGAGCGAGGTTATCGATTCGTCGTCGTCAATAATCAATACTTTCGGCATCAGCGCTCTTTATCCGGGGGGCATTCTCGCCTGGCTGGTGTCTTCCCCTTTATGAGCTTTTTCCTTTTGACGATTTCTCGTTGGTTTTTGATTTTGTGGACCGGGCTCCTTTATTCTGAGAAGCACTGCGGCTCTTGCGTTTCTTCTTCGGTTTAAGAGCCGTCTCAATAGCCTCATCGATCGTGTCGATGAAAACAAATTCAATATCTTTCCTAACCTCGTCGGGCACATCTTCTAAATCTATTTCATTCCTCTTTGGCAGCATTACCGTTTTTAACCCTACTCGATGGGCTGCCAGAATTTTCTCCTTTACACCTCCAATCGGAAGGATCTTCCCGCGCAGTGTGACCTCCCCGGTCATTCCAACTTCCGACCGCACCGGACGTCCGGTAGCCAGAGATGTCAGCGCCACAGCCATCGTCACACCTGCAGATGGACCATCTTTGGGTTGCGCTCCTGTAGGGACATGCAAGTGTATGTCGTGCTCACTCCAGTATTCATCCTCAATGGAGTATCTAGCGGATGCCGAGCGAACATAAGAGAGTGCGGCCTGGGCAGACTCCTGCATGATTTGGCCAAGCGACCCCGTCAACTGGAACTTCTTGCCACCAGGCATTGCCGTTGCCTCGATGAACAGCACATCGCCACCAGCCATCGTGTAAGCCAGTCCAGTTGCCACCCCAGGGATCGAGGTTCTTTCGACGAGTTCCTCAATCCCGAAAAAGCGAGGTTTCTTCAGGAATTCACGCACGCGTGGTCCGGTGATCTTCAGCTTCTTTGCTTTCCCCTCAGCAATCCTGGTCGCTACTCCTCGGCAAATGCGGCCGATTTCACGCTCGAGATTGCGTACGCCTGCTTCACGTGTGTGTGATCGGATGATCGTACGCAGAGCTGCATCTGTGAAGCTTATCTCACTCTTCCTAAGACCGTTCTCTCGGATTTGCCGGGGAATGAGATAGCCTTTGGCAATTGCGATCTTCTCGCTCTCAGTGTAACCAGAAATGCGGATGACTTCCATTCGATCAAGTAAAGGTGCGGGGATCGTATCAAGCCAATTCGCTGTCGTGATGAACATCACCTGCGAGAGATCATATGCGACTTCAAGGTAATGGTCACGAAATTCTCGATTTTGCTCCGGATCGAGGACCTCAAGCAAGGCTGATGCGGGATCTCCGCGGAAATCGCGCCCCATTTTATCGATCTCGTCGAGCATGAAAACGGGATTATGGGATTCCGAACGACGCAGTGCTTGAAGGATGCGCCCGGGCATTGCGCCTATGTACGTTCGCCGATGCCCGCGAATCTCGGCTTCATCGTGAACTCCCCCAAGCGAGATGCGGATGAATTTTCGGCCCATCGCTCGAGCGATCGATCGTCCAAGAGATGTTTTACCCACACCAGGAGGGCCCACAAAACAAAGGATCACACCTTCTCTCTCGCGGCGGATTTCGTCGATCGCCTCGCCGCCAATCGTATCGCCGCGTTCAAGCTTCAATTTTCGAACTGCAAGGTATTCCAGGATGCGTTCTTTAATATCGATGAGCCCAAAATGATCCTCATCGAGAACCTCACGCGCATGCTTCAGATCGAGGTTATCTTGAGTGACGTTATCCCATGGAACGGTGGTTAACCAATCGAGGTACGTCCTGATCACACCATATTCAGCCGCGGCTGTTGGCAGCTTCGCAAGCCGTTCAAGCTCTCGCCTGGCTTGCTTCTCAGCTTCCTCGGGCATATTTGCGGTCGCTATCCGCTTGCGGAATTCCTCAATTTCTACCGTTTGCTCATCACCTTCGCCCAGTTCACGTTGGATAGCCTTTAGCTGCTCACGCAGGAAATATTCACGCTGTACTTTTTCGATCTCGGTTCGGGCTTCCTGCTGAATTTGCTGTCCAAGAGAAAGCACCTCGACCTCACGGCTGAGCAGGTTGGTGAGGATTTGCAGCTTCTCTATCGTCGATTCCACCTCGAGGATTCGTTGCCCATCATTCAGGTCCATTCGTTGGTAATTCGCAATCGTGTACGCGACTTGGAGCGGATCTTCAAGAAGCTGGACACCCCCGACGATTTCACGCGGGAGTGAGGGACCGATCTCCGAAATCTGCTGGAAAAGGTCTTTGGCTGCCCGGACCTGCGCTTCGATTTCAACACTCTCTTCCACCTTTTCGGGCCGGAGTTCGATACGCGCAATGAGGTAAGGTTCATGGCTGATGAAAACTCCCAATTTGAAGCGAGCTATTCCCCTCGCGATCAGACGAATAGTCCCATCCGGTGCCCTAAACAGCCTCTGTATCGACGCGACTGTGCCGAACGAATACAAATCTTCAGGTCCGGGAATCTCCAACTCAGGATTCCGAGAAGCGACAAGCCCAATCAAGCGATGGTTGGCGGAGACATCATCGATTAACTTGATCGAGCGCGCCTGCCCAATCGTCAAGGGCATGGCAGTGTGTGGATAAACAACAACCCCTCGAAGGGGCAAAATCGGGAGATCTTCAGGAATCTGCAATTCCTCGGGTCCCTGGCTCTTGACTTCCTGCGGCTCCCCCTCAATTACTCCGTCGTGAACTGGGATCTGTGATGAGAAATTGTGCATATTTTCCTCAGCGTCAATGGGTTCCAATGAATAAATAAGTTCTTCTAAGTTAATTTTGATGCCCCCTGCTATCTCTCTTCTCGGATGTCCTTGAGTTTACATTTTCCGGCATCACTTGATATCTATCTCACGGGGGGTTGCTTTGGGGAGAACGACCTTTAAAAACCCATCGCTGTACGTTGCTTCGATCTTGTCAGAATCAACGCGCAATGGAACTTTAACCTCGGAAGCGAATTCGCCGTAATCGATTTCCATCTGGTGATAGGTTTTACAGATGTTGGTATCTTGGCGGGTCCCGCGGATAGATAAGACCTGGTGCTCAAAGATTACAGATATGTTCAAACCACGCATGCCGGCAATCTCAACAACCACGACAATCTCATCATCAGTTTCCAGAACATCGGTAGGGGGACGCCAAGCATGGGATCGCCGTACAACACGCCAACCCAAACCTTCTAAGGCCTGTCGATCCCAGGCGTCACTCTCACCCGACATTTTCAACACCCATTGTTTTGAATCGTACTCCTTATCCATAATTCGCACACCTCTCGGAGCGTCTGCAACCGAACATAAATCATTCTACCACAGCGGTACACCGTCAAAGAAACAACGATATTGCGACCATCACTGGTCTGCGAGAGATCATTCACACCATGCTAAAACCCCTTCCAACATTCCGAAAAGCAGTTCTTCATACCTGAGTGAGGTCCAATTGTTTTAATCGATTGGGTTGGTATCCTAAGCAACTTAAAGTACAATTTCATGAAGACGAAAATCGATTAGCTGTACTTTGGTGCAGCGTCGGAGGGTACTATGGACCATACAGAGGTTCTCGGGTCCGTCGAGTTATTTGAAGGCATCACTCCTGCCGAGTTGCAGGCTATTTCCCTAATTAGCAAAGAAGTCACATTTAAAAACGGTGATGTCATCACACAACAGGGCGAAACCGGAGATGAACTCTACATTGTCCTGGATGGATTCGTTGAAGTTCTCCACAGTGGAACTGCGCCGGAGCAATCGCCCCGCACCATCGTCCACCTGGGAAAAGGTCAGATATTCGGTGAGATGGCGCTGGTGGACCATGGCCCTCGCTCAGCAACGGTGCGCGCGGCTTCCGATCCGACGAAGGTGCTTACGATCCATTGTGCAGACTTCGAGCAAGAATGCGAGGAAAACCACCACCTGGGGTACGTTGTCATGCGCAACATCGCGGCAGACCTATCCTTCAAACTCCGTCATCGCCACTTTGCCGACCGCTGAGGTGTAGAAATGCCCGCAATCTACAAAGTGAGTTATGTCGTTCCGGGAGAAGATCATCCGGGAGCGATTCTAAACAGCGAGACATCACCACACCAAGGAGATGTGATCTCGCTTGGTTCAAGCGATTTCGAGGTAATTGAAGTAATCGATCTCGTTCCACCTCGCGGAGATTTCCATTATCTTCACGCGACTCTCGTGCGGAAATCTAAAAAAGCCTGAACCCCCCTCTCAGGATTTTTGTCAGAATTCAATCTTCATGAAATCCTCGGCCAGGCGGACATCACCGGAGAAAGTACCCCTCGCCTCTTCCACCAACTTAGCCACATCAGTATCACCCACAGGGTAGTGGATCAGAACTAAGCTCTCCACTCCCGCATCACGGGCTGTTGCCCCTGCCTGAGCGGCTGATGAGTGACCGATGCTTTCACCAGTGGCTTCATGAATGAGCACACCTGCTCCCTGGGCGAGGTTAATAACAACCTGACAAGGCTCTGTATCACATGAATAGACGATTACCTTTCCGGTTGACGTAGCCTCAATTCGTAACCCGATCGTCGGAACTACATGACAAACAGGCGAGGAGTAGATCGTCACCTCACCTTGTTCGAGGACCCGCACACGCTCATTCTCCGGAAGGCGATGAAATGCCACCGGGAAGAAACCCGGCCAATCGCCCCATTGGAAAAAGCCCATTAAGTCCTCGACCCTCTCTAAGCAATGATGCAGCCCAAATATGCGTAAAGCCTCGCGTCGCCCCTCAAGCCACATGCTCATGAGAAGCAGAGGCAAGCCGCTAATATGATCTGGATGGAAATGCGTCAGGACAATATCCGTGATATCCCCTAATGGTATTCCTACACGCTCGAGTCGCAGCATAGGCGCGGTGCCACAATCGATTAATACAGCACCATCCCCTGTTTGGATAATCATGTGCGAATTATCGTGCTTAAGATCAGGGATTGCTGCAGCAGAACCGAGGATGATTAATTCAGGCATAGTCTATGATCCAGAAAGCAGCCATACAGCGATGCGCGGGGTCAAGAATACCTCGAGAAACGCAGCGGCAATAAGGAGTGGTAGGACAATTCCGATCGATATTCTTGCCCATTCTGCAAGCGAAGTTGTCCATCCCTCTCCTAACGAGCTCCCCTTAGGAAGGCTGATCGCAGCCATTCCCAGCTGCAAGATAGCCGCACCGGCGAGGATCGCAGCTGGAACCTCGAGGATCGCATGCGGTAACACAAGCGCAGTTATGTACTGGAAGGCACCTTGCCCGGCCTGCGTCAAGGAGCCCGCAAAGTAGCCTGTTATCATCAAGGGTGCCATTAAGAGAATTTCCGCCAGGACACCGAAAGTAAAAATACCCAAAATCGTCGCCAAGATGAACGCTCGAATGTTCGCCCAGAGGATCTTTACCACCCCGCTAGGCGTAAGCATCCCAAATTCACGCAAGATCTCTAGCCAATCTTTATCAAGCGCATTAACATCAAAAATCTCGGTTGGCAATCTAAACACATCTGCCTGTTTATAACCCACAAAGAAGCCTGTTAAGAGAATAGCTGAAGTTATGAGTATTGGAAACCTTATGCGCTTTAATGATTTCGAGAACAGTCCACCATACCACTCCAAGGGGTTCCGGGCGCCAGAGAGAAACGATGACCAGAAGCGCCTACCTGTCCCGCGTAGATCGAGTACATCAAGCTCGCGGGCAAGGAGCTCCTCACGATTGAAGAGTCGCAGCCCCATCCGTGTCAGGACAATCGCGATGAGCATCAGAGCAAGCACGATCCACCACAGAATATGATAGAGTCCCCAGAACATGATCATGCTTTCACCCATGATCAGCATAGCCACTGGAATGATAATAAAAGAAGCCAATAAGTTCGCAGCACGCACAGAGGTGGTCAATGACGAAATCACGACCGCGCCGCTGACCATTACCATCGCTTGGATTGTAGTTAGCGAAAGGATCTGTATCAACAACTGAGCTGAAGGAACCCACTGTACTTTAACCAATAATCCAATCAGATAGACGGTGATGCCCAAGTATGCAGCCGCGAGCGGAGGGACAAGCGAGGCTGCCGTCTTCCCCAGGTAAAGCTGACCATCGGATAAAGGAGTCGCTAGAAGCGGCTCCAAAGTTTGTCTTTCGCGCTCCCCGGCGAAGCTCTCCAAAGCGATAACGATTGAAATCGAGATTGGAAAAAAACCGACAACCATTAACAGGAAAGGGATCAGACGTTCGCCAATGATCGGCGCACCGTAGCGGCCTACGAAGTCAACCGCCTGACTTGCTGTGAAGTTCATTAATAATGGGAAGAACAAAGTCAGCAGAAGAATCGGCGCCAGTACTCGCCAATCCCGAAACTGATCCCTGATTTCCCGGCGCGCGACGATCCATGCACCACTGAACAGAGTCGTAGGGGTTGAAGCCTCAGCGGCCATCAACCACCCCCTCTTGTGAATCATCCTCTCGCACCACCTGCAGGTAAACTTCCTCCAGGCTCCGCTCGACCCTGGAGAGCGTAACCACTGGAATTCCGGCATTCGCCAACGAACTCAGGGTCTTCGGGTTGATTACTTCTGGCTGTGACGTGCTGTACCGAACCCAGTTGACCCCTGAAGCGATTTCTACGATCCCCTCTGGAAGGTGCTTGAGCGCTCCGTCCACAGAACACGCCAATCGCAGCTCCATCACCGGATCGCCAACCATCTTCCGCTTGAGATCATCCGGAGAATCATTGGCGATGATCTTTCCTCTGCGGATGATCGCAATTCGATCTGCGAGAGCCTCCGCCTCAAACAGGTTATGCGTGCACACGATGATCGCCCGATCAGCCGACCTCAATTCGACAATACTGCTGCGGACATGGTGCGCACTCTCTGGATCCATCGCTGAAGTGGGTTCATCTAAAAGTAAAATCTGCGGTTCATGCAGCAAAGCTCGCACGAGTGCTAATTTCTGTCGCATCCCTTTTGAGTACTGACCAAGGCGGAGCTCGGCAGATTCCAGCAGCTTATACTCACCCAGGAGAGTGCGGGTCCTTTGTTGGATCGTAGAAGAATCTATGCCGTAGACACTCCCAAAGAAATCGAGGTATTCAGCTGCGCGCATTCTCGTATATAGACCGTGTTGTTCCGTCAGCAAACCTACAACGCTGCGCACAGCGACTTGATCATGGGCAATATCATATCCAGCGATTTTGGCGCTGCCACTTGTCGGCTTCAGGATCGAGGCCAGCATCCGAATCGTCGTTGTTTTTCCTGCTCCGTTCGGGCCTAGCAACGCGAGGATCTCTCCCGGCTTTACGTGGAGTGACACATCATCCACTGCCGTGAAGGTCCCAAACATTTTACAAAGGGATTTAGCTTCGATACTGCTCATCACTCAACTCGGCGCATTATAGCAAGATCTTCCACAAACCTTCAATCATCCTTCCGTCCCAAGCAAAACTGGGCAATCTCAAAGCTTCGCCCGAACACGCAAACAGAGCTTGCGCAATTCAGAATACGGCCTCCTGGCCGCGCAACTTCCTTTAATTCGATAGTTTATTGGTTTTTCTGGAGTCAGGAAGCGCTGCTTTCGCTCGCACGTGAAAACCTCCCGCATGTTAAAACCTGCGGGAGGTTGGATGTGTGATGCCGATGGGGTGACACACGGGCCAACCCCTACGATTTAATACTATGGTGGGGGTGGTATGGACAGTGGACTCTTCCTCCAGATCAAATATTAAGCCGTACTCCCCTTGCGATGGCGCAAAAAGATAACCAAACCACTGGCGATGGCGATAAGAAGCATAAATCCTTGATTGAAATTGATCCCAAAAAGTGGAACATAATCTAATCGAATAAATTCCAGCAAAAGTCGACCTAGCGGATACGTGATCAAATACACCAGGAAGAGATCTCCGGATTTCAAACGATCTCCGAATCTACGCCATACCCAAAGGAGAAAGAACATATTGAGTAGATTCCAGATGGACTCATACAGGAAGAGCGGATGGAAATACTCAAAAGCCGCATATCCCGGAATGCGATTCTGGGGAGCTATGTAAATCCCCCAAGGAAGATCGGTTGGGGGGCCATAAAGCTCCTGATTGATGTAATTACCCCAGCGGCCGATGGCCTGGGCTAAGGCAATTCCAGGGGCGGCGGCGTCGAGCAGCGTCCCTATCTTTATCTTATTGCGCTTGGAAAAGATATAGATACCCAGAACCCCGCCGATGATCGCTCCAGGCATGGCCAATCCCCCTTCCCACGTGGTGAGGATCATTAACGGGTTCTGCAAATAATCCGCAGTTGTGATCCCGGAATAACGCGATGGCGTTAATACGTGGTAAAGACGCGCCCCGATGACGCCAAAGATCAGCACCCATGTTAGAGCATCCCAGACAATCTCGGGGTCCTCCCCCATCTGACGCAGCATCCAACGTGCGATGTACGTGGCCATGACAACCCCGAACATGATGATCATGCCGTAGTAACGAAGATATAGGAATCCAAGGTGGATTCCGTATTGATCAAAAGACATTGGATTATCCTTTACGTGCTTGCCGGCGGACGCTGACGATTCGCTGAAGCGCGGTGATATTTGCGAGAATTGCGATTAAAGCTACACCAATCCACGGGTATCCAAATATTAAACTAGGGACAAGGATGATGAACCTCTCGAAGCGGGTTAACATCCCCCCCTTCGCCTCATACCCCAGGCTCTGCGCACGTGCTCGAATGTAAGATACCAGGATAGACCCTGCTGTTGCCGCAAATACCAGCATCGCCAGGGTTAAATTCAAATCCTGGACAGCGTAGAAGAGCAACCCGGCGTATATGACCAATTCTGAATATCGATCGGTGACTGAATCAACAAACGCTCCGAAATCACTCGGCTCACCCCGCAATCGCGCCATAGTCCCGTCGAGTGCATCGATTGCTCCCATTGAGAGCAGAATTAATCCGCCAACCAGAAAGGAACCAACGGCCACGAAATACGCGCCGATCAAGTTCCCTACTAAACCCGAAATCGTTAATGTATTCGGAGTGATCCCTAATCCATTAAGGAAGCCGCCGATCGAGTCGAGAAAGTCCTTAAACCGAATCCGAAGTGCATCAGATAAAGTAATATTTTCTTCACGTTGTGTCGATTCATCCATGCGCTATATTCCCACCTCATTCAGGATTTTCGAAAGGTATGCTAACCGTAGATATTATAGTGGTCAAGTCGAGTCTTCGTTTTCTTCACCTGCGTTAGCTGGAGCTGATGGTTCATCATCTGTCCCCATCAAGACCTCGCGGGTTCTTCCACCAGCCTGCGGGCGACCAACAACGCCTAATTCTTCCAATTGGTCCATCAACCTTGCCGCCCGAGGGTAGCCAATTCTCAGGCCGCGTTGGAGTAGTGAGGCGCTGGCTTCATTGCGCTGCCTCACTAATTCGATCGCTTGCTCAAGAATCTCATCTTGATCCCCAAGAGAGGCCTGGCGGTGAAGCAGCTCTTCCCATGGCGCTTCTTCAGCTTCAGGAGATTCATCACCAAGTTCCTTTTGCCAATAAGCCTTCAACCGCTCGATTTCCCCATCGGTCACATAAACCCCTTGCAAGCGAACCGGAACGCTCGCTTCCGGGGAGAGGAAGAGCATATCACCCTTCCCCAGCAGTGTCTCAGCGCCAGAAGTATCGAGGATGACACGTGAATCAATGCCGGAGGCGACAGCGAAGGAAATCCTGGCGGGGAAATTCGCTTTAATCAAACCGGTTAGAATGTCTGTGCTTGGGCGCTGGGTAGCGACGACGAGATGAATCCCAGTGGCGCGCGCCATCTGTGCTAGTCGAACGAGTGTGTGCTCTGTCTGATCCGGCGCCATCATCATCAAATCCGCCAGCTCATCGATCAGGACAACGATGCGCGGCAAACGCTCAACATCTTTCTTTCGTCTGGTTTTCCGATTGTGCATTTCGATATCGCGCGCTTTGGTGGCCTCCAGGAGTCGGTAGCGCCGATCCATCTCAACCGTACACCAGCGCAAGACTCCTACAATTCGCTCTAATTCTGTCTCGACCTTGCCGAACAGATGAGGAAGTCCATTAAAGCGTATCAATTCAACCATTTTCGGATCGATCATCACCAGGCGCATGTCTTCCGGCGTGTTATTTATCGCCAGACAAACAGCGATCGAGGCAATGGATACCGACTTACCAGATCCGGTCGTCCCGGCAATGAGAAGATGCGGCATTGCCGTCAGGTCGGTGGCGACCGCTGCGCCAGCCACGTCTCTGCCCAACCCCAACACTAATGGAGACGAGATCGACTGAAAGGCATCTGTTTCCAAAATCGGCCTTAGCCGAACTATCGATGGCTTGCGATTGGGCACCTCGATACCCACGTACGCCTGTCCAGGAACCGGAGCTTCGATACGCAGGCGTGGAGAGGAGAGTGCTAAAGCCAGGTCGTTTGCAAGAGCAGATATCTGAGAGACACGCACTTTCTGCTGTTGAACCACACCATCCGTGCCTTTATGCTCAACATAACCGGGCTCAACTGCAAACTGCGTCACCGATGGTCCAGTACGAAAATTAACAACTCGCGCTGGTAAGCCAAACTCTGCCAGTGTTTTTTCGATCAACCCTGCAGCAAGGTTAATCTCCCTTGACGTAACGGTCCCTTTTTTTTCATGATCGAGAATATCCAGCGTTGGCAGCCGGGGATCACGCTTTGTGGGTTGGCTTGGTTTTTCATCCGAGGTTTGCACAACCTGGAAGTTCTTCCGGAATTCCCGCGGGAGCCTGCGAACAGACTGGGCTTTAACTGGTTTTTGCGAATCTTGCTGTACCTCCGAAGGTTCTGTTCCAGCGAAATTTCCTTTCTCCGGCACAGGGGGAGTACCGTCAATCGTAGAAGACCCTAACCCGTCGATCGTCCGCTTGAGGAAATCCCCCACCCCAAGAAACAGAGAAACGATAAAGATCAAACCTAGCACAAGAACCCGACCGAAGCCACCAAAAATGTCACCCATAAGCCGGGCAAGCCCCCAGCCCACGATGCCCCCGCCAGAGCCTGCCTCCGCCTCGGCTAGCCCCATCCCGCTGAAGGTCGACATTAGAGCCAGGGCAGCGAAGAGAGCGATTTCCAACGAAACGACTCGAAGCCAGGGTACCTGAACCCAATCACCGCGGCGTTTCCGGATTGAAAAGTAGACAGGAATACCAAGAAGGATCGGAGCCAGAAAGGCCCCATAACCCAATCCCGTTCGTAAAAGCTCAATAAGTGGGTCTATCAAGCCACCACGAGTGAGGCCGAAGAGCCCTAGCAGGATAATTATCGCAACAGCAATAAGAGCAACTGCGGCTAAATCGCCCATCGAATCCATGAGTGTTTCGAGCAGGAGATGTGATTCCGGTCCTACTCGATCGTCTGGAATTTCCTTATTGCTTGAGCTGTTCTTAGTTTCTTTCTTTTTCATATCAGTCAATGCGGACTGTCAAATAACGACCGGGCGCGCTCTGCTGCACACCCGGTGCGCGCAGGATAATCCGCGGCTACATCGCTGGAAGGGATGCGGATGATTCAATCTCAGGTTCAGATTCCTCTGAAGTCGTCTGTGGGACACCGCGCAGACTTAGCCCCAAGCGACGGTCTGATGCATCGATATGGATAATTCGCACCCTCACTTGCTCCCCCTCATGAAGGACATTGCGAGGGTGGAGAAAGCTGCCGTCGCCCAACTCAGAAACATGAATCAACCCTTCCAAACCCTCCTCAATGCCAATGAAGGCCCCGAATTTAACCACATTCGTTACAACACCTTCCACAATCTGCTCGATTGAATAATGTTCATCCACTTGCTCCCAGGGATCCGGCAGAAGCTCCTTCAGGCTTAAGGCTACTCGATCCTGTCCCCGATCAACGGAGATAATTTGGACCTCAATTTCCTGCCCGCACTCAACGACATCAGATGGATGCCCGACCCTCCCCCACGAGAGCTCTGAGACGTGAATCAATCCTTCCACGCCTCCTAAGTCGACAAAGACGCCGAACCGAGTTATGTTGGTGACCTCTCCCTGCACTCGATCCCCCGGGTTCAAAGATGTTAAAAGCTCCACTCGCCTTCCTGGTCCGGCGAGTGCTGCTCGCTGAGATAGAACAAGTCGTCCACGTTCGGGATCAAACTCAATAACTTTCAAACCCATCTGTTGACCAACTTGATCTTCTAGCATCTTCAGTCGCAGTTCATCTGCAAGATCAGGTTGAACGTTCGTAAGGTGTGAAAGCGGAACAAAACCTCGCAGGCTTCGAGCTTCGACGAGTAATCCACCGCGATTGAAGCCAACGATAGGAAGATCAACGACTTCATCTTCCTGATAAAGTTCTCGGGCCCAGATCCAATCTTCTGGGTCACCTTGATTGATTATTCGTCTGTCTGAGCCGCCCTCAATTTCCGGTTCGGTGTAGTCGACCTGATGTTCTTCCTCTTCTAAAACCGCATCCCACCACGACTCATCCAGAACTGGTGCTTCTTCGCGCTCACCCACCTCGTTTGTACCATCGTCCAGTGTCATCCTAATAACCCTTTACCATTCGCCTACTCAGATGAGACCTACGAAATTCCGAATCGTTGATAAACCATCCAATGAGAACTATTCCATCTTCTGGGCCACGACCTCTTCTGAGGCAACTGCCCCTCGTTCCATGTTCGCTATCGTTTCGGCTACCGCCTCGATCGCGACTCGTTGTTTCCGGTACAGATCCGCCTCAGACATCGCCAATTTCATGGCGACATCTCTTACTTTTCTACCCTGCAGAAATTTCATCTCAAGAATATTGTACAGCATCCACTCTGCCGTGAACCGGCGCTCTCCTTCTGGCCGCACCTGATCGATCGCATGGCGAAGCGTTGCTCTTAAGGCGTTTACGGGGTTCCCCTCATGCTCATCCATTGCCCGCCTGACTACACGCAACCCAAGCAGCGGACTGCTGGTAAGGCGAGGCCCGCCCCAATAATGGCCAAGCGCTTCACGCACAAACTCTGTTAGCTCCTCTTCGGATCCAATCCCTTCTACAGGGGCTGTTAGCGCGTCTGAACCAGCATAACGCGCTTCGGCACGAATTCTTTGGATCGTCTCTGCCTGCGGCACCAGCCGGTCGACGATCGCGAAAACCTCTCGCTGCAGTTTCCTCTCTGTCAACGCAATCGTGGCTCGCTGAAGAAGAGTACTCAGAATTTCCTCTTCTTCTTGCGTGAAATCAGGTACGGGGCCTCGAGCGTGTAAGCCTAAGAAACCGATGACCTCAGCAGGGTTAGTAAGACGGAGCGGGATTAACCAGAAAACATCCCAAGAGAATACATCCCCTAAAAGATCAAACTCCTTGTGATTGTCGGTGACCATCAACGGGGGAAGATCCTTCGAACCCCGCAGCGGGTCCTCAGAACCAACCGCAACCTCCATTTCCAGACCCTCCGTCCCAACGAGCGCAACGAATGCCGAATCGCTCCCAAGCAGGTCACAGGTTGCATTGAGGATGGATTCGAGAAATTGCTTGAGATCCCCACTCGTGAGTAAACGCTCTTCCAATAACTGAAGCCGAGCGACATCACCGCGATCCTCGCCATAAAAGAACCAGAGTTCGACCGGACGACGGATAAGCGTGATCAAATACTGGAGGATGAGGATTGATGCAACCGTGGTGAAGGGGACTATACGGCTGTTTTCATATCCAAACATCTCTGCCAGCCGATTGACAATGACGGCGAGAGCTAGCACTGTAGATGCCACAAAAGGTCCACGAATTATCCATTGAAACAATCGCGCTTTTACTACACGATCGGGAATCTCAACACCAAAGTACGCTACAGCATAGGACATTAACACCAGCTGAACCGCAACAAAGATATTGATGACGATTAAAATTCCCCAGAATAGAACGCCTTGTGAAATAAGTGTGGATCCCCCTAGCATTACCCAGGGATATGCCGCAATCAGTGGACCAATTGAGCCAGCTAACAGGTAGCGCATCCGTCGTTTGCTAGAGCGTGTCAGGCAGCGTTTGTAAGCCCGCCAAAAGTTATATCCCGCCAAAAATAAGTTGATGAGCAAGAAAAGGCTGAACAGCGGAAAGAGTGGTCCAGGGCGTAAATAGACGACCGACTCGCTAATCACAACCTCAGCGGCGATCAACTGGCTGAACGCGACTCCTGCCAGTGTCAACCCGCTGAGAAGATAGCTCAATCCGACGAGGCGCGATCGACGGCCTCTGGAGGGTCTTCCCGTTGCGGCCAGGAGAGCATCGGAAAGTTGCAGATAGGCTGCAGGCACAAAACTGATGCCCAGCCATTGTAAGCGAAGCCACACCTCAGCCTCTGCAGGGGAATGGGTTGTGGCCACGAGCACATCACCAAAATAGACGATAGTTACACAAGCCAACAACACTGCCAGTGAACGCGCAACCCTTTCCCGCAGGTTGAAGGTCAGCGCGTAGAGCAGCAATGAGAATGCTGTAATCGTATTACCAGCGGTGAGGATTTGATTCAGAACGAGCAGCGGTGCAATCATGTCAGGCATAGAGGTTACGGCTGGATCTCAACCGAGTTCCACAGCGAAGAAAAGCGCAATATCCTGATCCGGATAGTACAGATCACTATATCCCGCGTAAAGAAATCCGGTTCTCTTTGCGAGACAGATCGCCGGGTAGTTCTTAGTCTGCATCTCCATGAAAAGTAGTCTTCTTTCCCTAGCTCGGCACCACTCCTTTCCAGCAACAAGCAGCCTCGAAGCGATCCCCTGCCGCCTGAAGCGCAGATCTACGACTACGTCTGTTATCCACGCCGACCCTTCAGCAGGGCCTTCACTCAACGCCAGGTATCCAGCGGGTTGCTCTTCCACCTCCGCCAGGAGTAGTGCCTGCAGATGAGTCCACTCATCTGCCAACCGTTTAGGATCTCTTGGGTAGACGGCCTGCATCGGGCGCGGTAATCGCACTTCCCGGAAGGTCACCCCGATCTCGCTTGGCTGCTTGCGGTAGGAGAGCTGCCAGACATGATCTGTGCTGAAACCATGGTCCATGGAAATTAGCCTGGGGATGTCACTTGATATAGCCTGGCGCACATTAATTTTCTCAATCATCGTAACCTTTGATCCTAATCGCGTATTTATGGGACGATTTGCAGCCGGATCTGGCAAGGGAATGGAGCGTTTCCGAGAGTATCGGTAACGACCAACTGGACCGCATACTGACCTGGTCGGACCAGACTTGTATCCCAGATTCCCAACATCCCTGTCTCGTCGTCGCATCCCTGCTCGCATACGGTTTGATTGTTGGCCGAGATTGCCAACCAGGTGCTTGCCGGCTTTAGATCGTTGTATTCAAGCTTATAGAAAGCAAAACCCGGGATATTTGCAGCCCCTTTAAACTGAACCTCGCCCTTGACTCTCGCGCCGCTTTCAGGAGAGATGATCGTCGCACTGAGATTCGCGCAACCTGCGCCATCAATGCCATCCGGGTCTATTGGCGTCGCTGTTGAAAATGCGGCTCCTTCTTCTCCCTGCCCCGAAATGGGTGTGGCAAGTAGGGAAACCGTTGGCATTACTGTTGGACGCAGCGAGGCAGGAAGAGCTGGGCTAGCGAAGGTCGTCAAGATGAACACCACGACGATAGCGGTGACGGCGAGAGCAAGCATTCCACCTGAGCGCCGCAGCCTGGAGATGGAGCGTTCCCGCTCCAAACCATAGATCGCTGACCGATATCTGTCATACGCTCGCAGGATCGACCCAAAATACACCAGTCCGAGTAATCCCAGAAGGAGAAAAATCCATCTCTGGTTAGCCTCGATTAGAAATAAAACCTCTTCCATGCATTTCCAATCTTATAATTCTTTTAATACTCCCCTAACTAAAGCTGTTAATCTCGGGACAATCACCTCACCCGCAGCCAAGACTTCTTCGTGAGTCGTCACTGTTGAGCCGTCGAGGTTAGCCTTGTTACTAATACCTGACACACCCAGGACGCGCATCCCGCCATGGCGGGCAATGATGACTTCTGGAACGGTGGACATACCAACGGCGTCAACCCCGATCCCGCGCAGAAACCGTAAATCCGCCGGGGTTTCAAACGATGGTCCAGCAAGGCAGACGTAAACACCTTCTTGGAGCGGGATATCCCCTTTATCGGCAACAGCTCTGGCGATCGACTTCAGCTCCAGATCATAAGCCTGGCTCATATCTGGAAAGCGCGGGCCATATGCGTCTAAGTTCGGTCCTCTCAATGGCGATTGGCCGGCCATTCCAATGAGGTTGATATGGTCAGAGATGAGCATGAGTTCACCGGGTGAAAACTCGGGGTGAACGGCCCCGGCGGCATTGGTAACAATTAGAATTTCTGCCCCCAGCTTCTGCATAACTCGTACTGGAAGACCTATGCGCTCAATAGAGTGTCCTTCATAGTAATGAGCGCGACCCTGCAAAACGAAAACAGGAACTCCCTCTAGTTGACCAAAGACGAGTTTGCCTGAGTGCCCTTCGACCGTTGAAACCGGCCAGCCAGGGATTGCACTGACCTCAATGTGCTCCGCACCTTCGATTGCCTCCGCTAGCGGACCCAATCCAGAACCTAGAATCATGCCAATTGTTGGCTCCAATGATGTCGTCTTTCGGATGGCTCCTACTGCATCATTAATATCTTGTTCACGAATAAATCCCATAGTCTACCTCTCGTCTTCGCTTCTGGATCGACGGCGATGAATACGAACAGCGTTCGGGCTCGAAAGCCCCAGGAGTGTTTGCACTTCGCGTCGAGACTTACCTTCTTCTAACATATGACTGGCTCGCGAGTGTCGCAATGTCTGAGGTGAAAGGGATCCTTCCAACTCGCTTACTACCGCCCAGCGTCTAACGACCAGCCACAACCCTTGCCGGCTCAACCCCTGGCCTCGTTGGTTTAGGAAAAGTACATTCTCGGCGATGTTGCGCACGAAGTGGGGTCGCCCATCACTTAAGTATTTTTGCAGGAGTGTGATCGATTCAGGAATCGCCAGCCATTGGGTACGATCTGGCGGTCTTCGAATGTGTGCATGGTTAAGATCGACATCGGGAACTCGGAGGCGAACCATATCCGTGGCTCGGAACCCAGTTTCGTACAACAGCGAAAGGATTGCTGCATCTCGGATTGCCCCTGGAGAAAAATACTTTCGTGGCGCCAACAGCAACCGATCCAGTTCTTGCTTGCTGAGTGTCCGAGGTTGAGTTCTTCCCAGTGCCGGTCCTTTTAGCAATTCACGGAAGCGCCGAATGTCCACAAGACCCTGGCCAGAGAGGAACTCGAGGTAGGATCTGGCAGCAGCAAGCTTGCGAGAGACCGTCGCCGGTTTGTAGCCCTGCACCCCCAGCCAGTCTACATAGTGGATGACAGCCGAAGGAGTAAGCGCCTCAGGCGCTAGCGGTGTGCCTGAATGGCTGGCGAGAACACTATAGAACTGATCGATGTCGGTGCCATACGCAGTAATTGTATGTACCGAGGCCTTGTGCTCATTTTGGAGTTCGTCAAGATATTGTTGGATGGAGCGCTCCATCGGGTCTCCCGGCTGCTCCTTTAAGCTCATTTACCATTATACCATCGGCCTGCATAAACTTACCATAACTACACCCCCATCGTGACCACCTTGAAAATATAACCCTGAGGTCTGCAAATAAATTATTCCCCTCGTTATTAACAATCACCATGCACTTCCCTCATCCAGCCGCCGCATATCTTCATCCGCTAATTCAACGGATAGGCACCCGAGATTATCCTCAAGCTGGTCTAGATCTCGAGGGCCGATAATAACACTCACAATAGCAGGTCGGGAAATCAACCAGCGCAGAGCTACTTGAGAAGGTGATTTCTTTCTTTCCAGAGCAATTTGCTTGACAATCTCCAATGTGGATAGGCTGTGCGGGTCTATTAAATAGGCTTGAATCCGGTCGCTCATCGCCCCGCGACTGCCTTCCGGAGGGGCTTGATCGCCAGCGTACTTGCCTGTGAGGAATCCCCCCGCTAACGGACTGTACGGGATTACTCCGATGTCGTAATTCAAACAAATATCTTCGAGTTCCCGCTCAAACTCATCCCGATGGACCAAATTGTAATGTGGTTGGAGGCTGATGAAACTTGTCAGCCTGCAGCGATCGGATGTCCACAGGGACTCCATTAAACGCCACGCCGGGTAATTTGAGCAGCCGATATAAAGCACACGTCCATCGCGGATAAGATCATCCAACGCGCGCAGTGTCTCCTCGATCGGTGTGCTTTCATCCGGCCAGTGTACCTGGTACAGATCTATATAGTCTGTTCCCAATCGCTTAAGAGACTGTTCTACGGCCGAGAAGATATGTTTTCGAGAGAGCCCTTCATCATTTGGACCCTCACCCATCCGCCCTCGAACTTTCGTAGCAAGGATGATCTGCGTTCGTTTCTCCGGATTCTTACGAAGCCATTTTCCGATGATGCTCTCAGCGACGCCTCCCGGATTCCCATCGATCCACCGTGAATAGATATCAGCCGTATCAATGAAATTAATCCCCGCATCATAAGCCGCATCGAGCACCTCGAAGGAGGCTTTTTCATCCGCCGTCCATCCAAATTGCATCGTGCCCAAACATAATGGGGAGACTTTTACTCCTGATCTTCCAAAAGATCGTTGTTCCATTTTTCCCAACCTCCTGATTAAGTACTCAATGAGGTGAAACGAATAATCGAGGGGCTCCTGGAGCATAACCTAACTCTGGTGGACTGCTGCCGACAATAAGAAGGATTAACCTTATGGACCTCCCAGTACGATCTTCCCGTTCTGGGAGGTCCTCACTTACAGTTCAGAAAATCAAGGTCGAGATCGACGTTTGTGACTGCCGGCTTGAATTCCCTGAGCTTAAATATCCGTGCTGAAAGCTAAACCCACGGTTCCCGGACCGACGTTCGCACCGACAGCCGGGCTGACTTCAGCAAGTATAGACTCGACAGGATTAAATCTTTCCTCTGCTTCCCGGAGTAATGCAAGCGCTTCCTCTTCGGTCGCTGCGTGCAGACTCGCTATGCGCACGTTTTGCTTTCCCTCGATCTTTTCTCCCACGATATCTAATAACCTTGCTTTGGCTTTTGCTTTCGTTCGAACATTCTCAAAAGCCTCCACTTGTCCATCTTCAACAAGGAGAAGCGGTTTCAAGCTCAGCGCCGTGCCCAGCAACTTCTTTGCACCCCCGATACGACCATTACGGTGGAGGTATTCGAGCGTGTCCACAACAAAGAATATCCCAGTGTGATTTTTCGCGCCTCGAGCGATTTCAACAACTTCTTCAAACGATTCCCCCGCCTCAGCAGCACGTGCTGCCGCTAAAACCTGTAATCCCAATTCCATTGACGTTGACATCGAGTCGACAATCTCAATTTTCGCGCCAGGGAAATTCTCCTTCGCTAAAGTTGCGGACTGCAAAGTCCCTGAGAGCTTCGGAGATACATGAATGGCGAGGATGGGTCTACCCTCAGCAACCAGCGGTTTAAAAATCTCATCGAAATCGGTTACGGTGGCTTGGGATGTTGATGGAATATCCGCGCTCTCCTTCAAACGAGCATAGAACTGGGAAGGAGACATCTCCGTTCCGTCGCGGTACATTTCCTTACCGCCATCCCAGATAGAATAGGATAAGGCGACTTTTATGTCATATTGATCTACTAATTTTTGGGGTATATAAGCCGTGCTATCCGTAATAATGGCAATTTTCGACATCCGCTTCTCTCCTGGGTCTAGGATTGCAGCAATTGCTGCTCTAAAGGGGGTTAACCCCGAAAGTATCGAGAGGTTGCGGTTGGCTTTGCTCTATCCTCGGGATTTTACCCACGCCTGGAGCCGATCCAACGGCCATGTATTCACGATCGATGGGGCTCCCGCCCAAGCGCGTTGCGCTGTTCCCACGCCGAATCTACGGAATGCGAAATGGTACGGTAGACAGCCTCTCTTTTAATCTCAAGCAGATCGGCGATCGTTTCGAAGATTTCCGCGATCTCACGATTCTTCAACTTGAATTCTCCATTAAGGTGCGTGTTCCGCCAGAACTTGCACGATTTTCCACGTCGTTCCGTCGCCCATCATCCCAATCCCAACAAAATGGAAACCGGGATTGAGAAGCACAGAGCGAGTATCGGGATCATCAAACCATTCATCGATAGCGATCTCCCCCAGACGATCAAGCGGCTCGTTTGCTGCGTAGACCAATTCCGCCACGCGACCGTGATACCCTCTATCGATGAGCATGCTCTCAACGAGAATCTCCGCCGTCTCAGGATCTTCATGGCTTAGATACGTATGTACCGCCATATCGATGGCTCTATTGTTCGCAATTTCGGTGAGTGCAATCTGACGGATAAGAGGCGGCCAGCCCTCCAGCGCTCGACGGACATTGATCGCTAAGAGAATAGCATCCGTGGTTGAAGAAATTGCAGTATCAAGATCCCCCGTCAGCGTAGGTCTTACCGTGGATGGCACTTCTTCACCCATGCCTTTGAGGGAGTCTGTTGATTGACTATCTTGAGGGGCACTCAGGGTAGCTTGAAGCGGTCTGAAGGGGCGGTCAGGTGTTTGCTGAGTCGTAAATTGCTCTTCTTCAAAAGTTTGGTCCGTGAATTGACATGCATTGCCCATCAGCAAAAGCAACATCATTAGAAAAATAGATAAGGTCCTGGGTCTCATCGCCTCACCTCGAATTTGCTGATTATACTCTCCACGCTGGATCTCCGTGTTAATTTTATTCGGCATCCATGTCGATGGTTGTCAAGAACAAAGGTGCGGGCACAGCTGCCTGGGGCTCTGCTCAATCGTTGCTTCCACGGCGTCCTTGTGCTAAGCTTTGATACACGGAAGGGATCATTTCGATATTTGGAACGAACATTGTCTAATCTTAAACCGATCATTGTATATATCATTGACCGCCACCCCCTTGAAGTCTCTGAAACGGGACCATTTTTTCGCTGGCTTAATTTCGACAATGATTTTAAACGAGAATTAGAGGACCTCATCGGTCCTTATGATCCGGATAAACTAAGTGTTTTAATCGATGAAAAACCTGCGGGAAGCAGATGGCGCACGCTCCTCGATCACCTGCTTCGCGAACAGGTTGAGCTTGTTATAACGCACCTCGCTCCGCTCTCTCCTGCACAACGCCAACAACTCATCGGAGTTTGTGCCCAAGTCGGCGCGCAGTTGATCACTCCCAGCGACGCAGGACGCAACCGGGAAAACGGTAAAGAAAAGTAACAATCGTTCTCCAAAAGATACGTCGAATCTAGGGATAGTTGTGGCATACGAATACGTCGGCAACTTGCATACACACACACGTTATTCTGATGGGCATGGCAGCCATGAGGACATCGCCCTCGCCGCTATCGAGGCAGGTCTCGATTTTGTCGTCGTCACGGACCACAATGTCTGGGTCGATGGGATAGATGGATACCGTTACCTTGACCGTCAGCGAGTTCTCCTTTTGACGGGAGAGGAGATCCACGACCAGGCACGAGAGCCTCAAAAGAACCACTTATTGGTCTACGAAACACACTGCGAACTCGCTCCTCACGCCCGTGATCCACAGGGATTAGTAGACGCTGTCACCCAAGAGGGGGGGCTATCGTTTATCGCACACCCGGCCGACCCTGCCGCGCCTGCATTCAATGAAGATGATCTCTCCTGGGTTGATTGGGATGTAACCGGCT
>SOJU01000084.1 GCA_004376465.1 Anaerolineales bacterium
AGGGATCGCTGTTTTTTTGGGATGATCAAACGGAAAAATTAATCCCGCGAGCCGCCAAGGGTTTAAAATCCGAGACTCTGGAGCAAATGCAGTCTTCCGCAGAGAACGGTACGGTTGGTTGGGTCCTGGCGACGGGACTACCTGCTATTGTTCACAACGTGCGTGATGAACCGAATGTAGCCAGGTGGATCACCGATGCGGAGGGAATCCAATCCTTCATGCACATCCCAATAAAGATCGAAGACGCAATCTATGGCGTCTTTAACGTGGATTATTTGGAGCCGAGGGGTTTTGGAACGGAAGAGCAGCGACTGTTCACGGCCCTAGCGCAGCGAGCAGCCATCGCCATCGAGCAGGCTCAGTTGCAGGACCAGGCACAGCAAGCCGCAGTTTTTGAGGAGCGTCAGCGTCTCGCCCGTGATTTGCACGACGCGGTAACACAAACGCTCTTTTCTGCTAGTATTATCGCAGAGGTAATACCTCGACTGTGGGAGAAAGATCCTGAGATTGGCCTCAGCCGGCTTGAGATCTTACGCGAACTAACTAAAGGGGCGCTGGCCGAAATGCGCACGCTGCTGATCGAGCTGCGGCCCACTGCCATCGCAGAGGCGGACCTCGGCGAGCTGATGCGGCAGCTGGCAGAATCGACCACCGGACGCGCACGAATACCTGTCGATCTTCAGGTTGAAGGAGAATGTGACTTTACTCCCGAGGTGAAAGTTGTCCTCTATCGAATCGCACAGGAAGCGTTGAATAACATCGCGAAGCACGCGAAGGCGAGTCGGGCGGCTATTCGCCTCGTATGTGAGGAACAAACGGTCGAGCTTACGATCGAAGACGATGGGATTGGTTTCGACCTTGATTCAGTGCCACCGGATCACTTAGGTTTGGGGATCATGCGTGAGAGGGCTGAATCGATTGGCGCCGAACTGGCAATTGAGAGTGAGCAGAGCGAAGGATCGCGCATTACACTTACGTGGACGTGGTAATCATTGCGTAGCAACCGTCAAGCACTACTCATGACATAATAATGAATATGAGTTTTGGCTGACAACCATAGCTATCAGCGAAAAAGCGACACTCGGCTTTGAAGAAAAAAGAGGAAGCTATGAAAGACAAGGAAAAGATTCGGGTGATGTTGGTCGATGATCACGCCGTTGTCCGCAGCGGCCTGGCCGATTTTTTACTCGCTTACGATGACCTGGAGTTGGCCGGGGAAGCCTCAAGCGGCGAGGATGCTGTACTGATGTGTGGGAAAGTAAAGCCGGATGTGGTGCTTATGGATTTAGTGATGGAAGGGATGGATGGCGCTGAGGCGACACGCGCGATCCGGGAAGCCTGTCCAGAAATCCAGGTCATTGCGCTTACAAGCTACAAGGACGAAGATCTCGTTCAGCGCGCCATCCAAGCCGGTGCCATCGGTTATCTATTGAAGAATATTTCTGCAAAGGAACTTGGTGACGCGATTCGCAATGCACACGAAGGCAAGCCTACGCTGGCCCCCGAAGCTGCACAAGCCCTTATCCACGCGACCACCAAGCCACCGGCGCTGGGTTTTGACCTCACACCTCGCGAGCGGGAAGTGCTTGCATTGATGGTCGGGGGGTTGAATAACCCGGATATCGCTGAACAATTGGTGATCAGCCGCTCAACCGTCAAACATCACGTCAGAGCTATCCTCTCCAAACTAGGGGCCTCGAGCCGCACCGAAGCAGTAGCCCTCGCCCTGAAGAATAATATCGTCGAATAGGACGAGGCGAGACGCTTCACGTGCGATTGTTTCATATCCTCTACTCATCTGAAAAATCAGGGAATTTCTCCATCGAGAATGCCGGATCGATCGCATCCAGGAATATTGTGGCAAATCGAATTATCATAACCGGAATAATACGGGAATATTCGACTGCCCTTTTCCAGTCCTGACCACTTGACCCATATTAAGACTCCCTATCTGACCAACTTGAAGATCGCTCAAATACTCGATGAATCAAGTGATATTCATCTCTATACTAGAGACAATTCGAGGCCGCAGAAACAATGATTTTGAGGAGTTTTTCATGCTAATCCTGGTGGCAGATAAACGGTCGCGGATCCGTTTTGCGCTGAGATTGCTCATTGAACAAGCTACAGGACATACCATCGTGGCTGAGGTTGCAGATGCAGAGTCGCTGACTACAAAAATCCGGGAAACCTTGCCCGACTTGGTTTTACTCGAGTGGGAGCTATCGAAAGAAAACAAGGGCAGGTTAATATCTTCATTGAAAGAAGATCATCCGCAAATAAACCTGGTGGTTTTGAGTGGGCGACCTAATGCGCGCAAGGCAGCTTTGAAAGCCGGCGCCGATGATTTTGTAAGCAAGGTCGATCCACCAGATAGATTACTGATGATCCTGAATAGTTATCAGTGAAACAAGATGCTAATTCATGAACAGTACTTGTCGGGTGAACACGGTTAGGAGGATTGAGATGATAAAGCAGAAACTGTCGAAGCTTGGATTGATGCTCCTCCTGGGTGGGATATTTGTCAGTGGATGTGGCAGAACATCAGCGTCAACACAGGGTTGGTATACCTACTTAAACATTGAACATGGATACTCTTTTGCGTATCCCTCCGATTGTTTTTACGGACCAATGCCCGCGGATTGTAAGCAGAAGCCGCCAGAAGAAAGGCGCCAAGAATGCTTATGTTTCTTGAATGGTGAAAATCCAGACGAAGTCTTTATGCAGGCGTTCCTGGGAGAGACCGATCAACTATCACTCGCTATGGTTTCTGTCTCTCATTATGACACGCCAGTGTATCACCCACCTGCAGGTACGGAATTAACCGATTGGGTCAAAGCACATTTCACCGAATTGTTCGCAGAGATACCGGATGAGCCGAATATGGAAATAAACGGTG
>SOJU01000090.1 GCA_004376465.1 Anaerolineales bacterium
GTCCAAGCGAGTTTTACGTATCCAATCGTTTTTCTCGCCATACCAATCCTCCGCAATTCCATTTCAATATTGGTGCAACTATTTATTTATGGCAGTAGAATACCGCTCATTACAAGATTCTGCCATTTTGGTTCAAGCTGAAGAAGGCAAGAGTGGGGACAATTGGCAGCGTACAAATCCCGATCTTGCTTCAGAGATCGCTCAAACCAGGGCAGAAGTATTGCTCAGGTGTTGTGAGCGAACGTTTCTACAGCATGGCAAGTCACTTGCATCACCAGTGTACGGATTTGAGCCAGTGTGCTTCATCCCGTCAGCTCGTGCTCGCTTCACGAGCCACGGAGCGCTGGGACTGATGCGCTGAGGGAACATGATTTTGGATGAGCCAGCTTCTTCTAAGAACCGAATAATCCGGCGAGCCACTGGCATCTTCACGCGTTTCGTTTTGCTTGTGATACTTGGTTTCACAGCATTTGTCTCCGCGCCTGTTCTGCTAACACTGGGATCGTACTGCTACTTCCAACTAACGGATGAAATCCTACCGGGGATCGCGGTCGGCGGGGTTCCAGTCGGAGGGCTTCAGTCGGCTGAAGCTGCTCGAGATCTCCATAAAACTTGGAATGAAGATTTAAACCTCCGGGCGGTGGTTATAACCACCCCAACGCATTCATGGGAAATTGCACCTTCCGAGATCGGGCTTAGCGTAGCTGTCGATGAGTCCATAGCCCATGCCCTGGGACGATCCAGAAATATTGTAGAAAGTATTGGAACCATGCTGGCAATTCTCAAGTTTGGAGCCGAGATTGATCCGGTGGTCGAGTTGGATCTCGTTTTAGCGAAACAAGGTCTCGAGCGTTGGGCTGAGCGGGTTTATATTGCTCCGCGTGATGCGGACCTGAAAATTGATGAGGGCCGCTTGGTGCAAATAGAGAGCCTACCCGGGAGAACGCTTGACGTGACTGCCAGCCTGCACATGCTCGTCGAAGAGCCGGAAGCAATCCTGCTTGATCATCAATTAGTCCCCTTCGTAACGCTGGAGATACCCGCGCAGCGCCAGGATGTCTCCAACCAAGCTGATGCTGTGCAGAGTCTTCTTGGTTCAAGTCCCACAATTCGTGCCTACGATCCCGTCACCGATGAGCGCTTTGTCTGGTCTCCGGAGCCTGTCTTGATCGCCTCCTGGATCAACATCGAATCTGATGGGGACCAACTTAGCGTCTCCCTTCACGACGAGAGTCTTTCCGGGTATGTCATGGAAATCGAAGCGTCCTTAGGAGATATGCGGGGGTTGGACTATGGGGTTGTTGAAGAAACCCTGCGGTCTGGCTTATTGGGAGAAGAGACGGAAACGCTCATCATCGAATATTTTCCCGACACCTACGTCGTAGAGACTGATGACAATCTGGTTTCGATCAGCTTTAAAGTTGGAATGCCCTACTGGAAGCTGCAGGAGTTCAATCCAGACATTGCGGTGTCTGGTCTTATTCCCGGAGAGACTCTGATTGTTCCGCCGAAGGACGACATGCTCACGCTGCCGGTGATTCCAGAGAAGCGCATTGTGATCAGTTTACGCGAGCAGCGGATGTGGACTTATGAGGGTGGTGAGCTTCATCAAAGTTACATCGTTAGCACCGGCATCCCCAATTCACCCACATTGCCCGGGCTTTTCCAGGTGAGCACGCACAATGAAAACGCATATGCTGCTATCTGGGACCTGTATATGCCCCACTTCCTGGGCATCTACGAGGCCGTGCCCGGCTTCGTGAATGGCATCCATGGCTTGCCGCTGCTCTCCGGGGGGCGCAGGCTCTGGGCGAATGTGCTTGGGCAGCCTGCCTCGTACGGATGCATCATTCTCGACCTGGTAGCGGCGCAGGAACTCTATTATTGGGCTGAGGATGGGGTGGTTGTAGAGATTCAATCTTGAAGCGGATTGACCACATAAGGTATCAAAAAGGGCAGTATAGATGGCTGCCCTTTTTTATTCAGTCGGGGCGGCCGGATTTGAACCGGCGACCTCACGGACCCGAACCGTGCGCGCTACCGGGCTGCGCTACGCCCCGATGAACCATGAGTATATCGTTAACTACACCTAGGGGTCAACGCGAAGTATGATTCGGATAGTTTTCGGGAGGCTCTGAGGGGTTTGGGTACTCATACGATTAAAGAAAACCGCCCCAGGAAACTCTGGGGAGGTTCGGTTAAGAAGAATGGCAGATGAATGAGGCGTCGAATCGATTATTCGTGATAGATCATTCAACCCGTCAGCTTGGTATCCGGCGGTAGCAATCCTGCTTCTGGGATTCATCCGTCACGCAGCACGCCATCCACATCCAGGCGGTTGGATGGGAAGGTGATTGCTGCAGGACCCAGCTTAGGGCTTCTTTTCCGACTTGGATTTCTCCGCGTGAGATCGCCTCGGAGGCGAACTCCATTGCTTCTTCGATTGTTGTGAGTGATTGCGGTGCCATTCAGCCCTCCTGCCTCGTTTTATTACACGTAATTCAATCGACCCGTGTGGGCGTCTATTATTGATAACGGTTATCTATAGAAAATATTACACCTCATCGCCTTACAGCGGCCTTACAGCAACCCTTAGATAAGAAACTGTAAGAATGGTGAAGTGGGTAACAAAACGGATTTGGGCTACTTTGCCTCGCACCATTAAATCGAAGGGGCCGATCCGTGTGTCGGCTCGTTCTGTCTCCGTTTTTATAACTAGATGGAGGTTGTAGAGACGCAGCATGCTGCGTCTCTACAAGGAGGTTGAAGGGAGTGAAGTGCACCCGCACCCCCTTCCGAATGGGTAGAAATGCTATCCCTATACGCCTGAGTTCCAAAGCTGCGTAATCCGGCTCATGCCGATCACTGATTCCGAAGCATGTCGATCACCGATT
>SOJU01000025.1 GCA_004376465.1 Anaerolineales bacterium
GATAGTTGAAAGGCAAGTATTGGTTTTCAACGGCGACCGTAACCACCCATTCTTCTTCGGCTGGGGCGCAGGCACCAAGGGCAAGTAACAAAATTACAACTAACGAAAGTAGGATCCAACGTTTCATCTCTTTCCTCCTAATGAATTTTGCGTCTGGAATATCTTTAAATATGGGCTTTGATCGGGATGCCACCTCCTTCGAATTCTTACGAAGAAGACTTGTCGGTTCGCAAGCGCGTTTTCTTCTGATTAGTAATATCGACCCCTATAAAATAGCCGGAGTCTCGCAAATATGCAAGAACTTCTTGGTGAGAGAAAATAGTTATTCGTTTAGCCAGTAGTATTTGTTAGGCGCAGTGAGGTTGCCATATTTTCATAACTCCGCGGGCTTTCGTGGTGTTCCGTGAATTGGATCATGGTGTGGTCTTATAAATAGTGATCTCAATTAAATCCGCTCGCAGCGGGAGCAGGGGGCTGGCAAGTGTCGCTAATTGTGCCGGTGAGGGGGATGTGTACGCGTGCTCTGGGAGAAGAAGCGTGAGTGGTGTGAGCTCGGGTGTTTTACCAAGATCCGGTGCTTTCACACTCAATGCCCGCAGGATTTGCGCTTGCAACTTGAGAGCGATAAGCGGTTGATCTGCAAGCAATCGCAGTGTGCCTATCGCTGAGGCGCCATCGTAACTCTGGTCGTCCAGGGAGAAGCCGCCCAGGTAGTCGATTAGGGCGCTGAATCCCTCCTCATCCAGAACGGCAATGCCAAAGATGGGATTTGGGGAGAAATGATCCATCGCGGTTATGAAATCGGCTCCGTAATCCGGAGCTTCCCAAAGCGAGAAAGCCTCGCTTAGAGGGGTGTCGGTGTCCGGAAGAAGGAGATCCGTAGGTATTCCCAGAAGTTGGATCTTTTTATCGGGGGGTTGGAAGCTAATGAACCAGATGGAAAGAATCTTCGGCTTTTCCAGTTTGATCTCATCAACTCCCAGCACAAGAATGGAGACAGCGCCGCTCTGGTTGAGTGCGGTAGGTGCGATTTCAATGGATTCGAAAGGTGTTGATTGAGGGATTGGTTCTTGTTCTTCACCTTTAAGGAGCACGCTAATAGCGCCTGCGGCGAAGCAGACCAACATCATTAGAACGAAAAGCACAACTGGTAAACGACTTCGCATGACTTAACCGGTAGGTCTCAAGGGTAACAGAAAGTCGCCCGGATTGTACTCTGGGCGACTTTGACCTGCAATGACAGTAGGTCAGCTATGCAGCTAATCCCAGTATCAAAATTGCACCAAACAACCGGCCAAACATGTAGGCGAGGACCGCGGCGAGAACGATGGGGGCGACCCATAAGACACGGTTGAAGAGTCTCTGGTTGCGGACCGCGGCCCCGGTAAGGCTAGCGGCGACCTTCCAAAAAGCGAGTTTTACATACGAGTTGAAGTTGATCAGATATTCGTCCATGGCTATTTTGATGTACTCATCTTTATGATCCGCCCCCGCTCATCAGCGACGACGCGAACAATGCGGCTGATCTTACGACCCCCAGGTAGCTCAGCCTTCCCCTTGTAGGTCAACAAAAATTGTACATTCCCCTTGGTGTTGGATTGCTCGCGCACCGACGGTCTAACGCTCTTCATCTCGGGGAACTTTTTACCGACAGTGCGGGTGAGTTTCTGTATCGTTGCCTGATCCACAGTTCTTTAGCTCCTTGAGCCGACAGCTGCGCGCCTTCTCAGAAAAGTTGGCAGGTCGAGATCATCAATCTGCTTGTTTAAGACCTGAGAAGAAGGAGCGATAGCAACTTCCTCAAACCCCTGCACGGCAGCAACTGGGCAGCCTCCCACACCGGTGAAGATCAAGATTACTTGCGCCCGACCCGTCATCGCTGGATCCGTTGTGGCGCCTAGAATGATGTCGATATCAGGCGTGGTCACATCCCGCAGTTTCTCTACAGCTTCCCCAACTTCATGGAGCGTAAGGTCCTCGCCTCCAGTGAAGTGCACGAGAATGCCTGTGGCGCTGTCGAGACCGTCCATCTCTAATAATGGGTGATGCAACGCTTGCTTAATCGCCGCGGGCGCTTTTCCTTCGCCTTTGCCCAACCCTATGGCCATATAGGCGCCACCGCCGTTCGTCATAATCTCGCGCACATGGGCGAAATCCACATTGATCAAGCCGGGGCGGGTGACCAATTCGGCTATCCCCTGGACACCCTGGCGGAGGACATCATCGGCAATGCGAAAGGCGATCTCCAGGCTTAGATCCCGGGGAACGACTTGAAGCAAGCGATCGTTTGGCACGGTGATCATTGTGTGGGCGTGCGGTTGAATTTGGCGCACACCTTCCATTGCGTTCTGAGAACGCTTACTCATCTCGAAGCTGAATGGCATCGTGACGACTGCGATAACGATTGCACCGACTTCACGCGCTATCTCAGCTGCGATAGGAGCTGCACCAGTGCCTGTTCCACCGCCCATCCCGGCAGTGATGAAGACCATATCGGCTCCGGCAAGGGCGGCAGCGATCTCACGGCTGCTTTCCATCGCCGCTGATGCGCCGATCTTCGGGTCACCGCCTGCTCCCAGACCACGAGTGATTCGGGGTCCAAGTTGAAGGCGGGTAGGTGCAAGACTGGAAGTTAGCGCTTGCTGGTCGGTGTTAGCGGCGATGAATTCGACGCCCATCACCCCTAACTCAATCATGCGATTAACAGCATTCGATCCTCCTCCACCCAGGCCAAGAACTTTGACCTTTGCCTCCCCTAATTGCCGCGGATGTTCAGGTTGGGAGAGATGCTGCATGTACTCGAGGGGGTTTGCATCAGACATTGACAACTCCAGAAGTGAGGTTCTTTGAAGCTAGTTCGGCTGCCATCACAAGTAGTTCTGATGCATCAGCCATTTGAAAGCGATTGACATCACAGCCAGCGCTGCTCAGCTGGTCTTCGACAGCGGCAGGAATATCCGTCTCGTTGCCGATGATTGTCACTCGTTCAGCGAATTGCGCTTCTCCCGCAGAAAAACCTACAACTGGTTTCACAGCCAGTGCAAAGGGTCCTACATCAACCCAATCCTGTGCTATGTTGCGTAAACTTGTCATTGGAAGAAGAACGTAATGAGAGATAATTTTCTGATGGCGAGACGTTGTGTGAATCGTCTCCTCAACGGCAAATAGTTTCTTCACCTTGGCTTTTATTCGCGTTGATGGTGATGGGTTTTCTTCGATCGCATCCCAGCTATCTTGTAATCCTTCGGCAACTGTATGTGGGTCCAAAGCGAGGTTGAGCGCCATGCTGGGGAGTTCATTGCACCTGACAAGCGAAAGGATTTCAGTCATTGCTAGTTGATCGGGATCAATTCCTGTATCACCATCCTGGGTCTGAGGGACAATTCCACCAGCGAGCACCATCATGGGAAGTTCTGTTCCAATAACATCACGGCAGATGGCAGCATACCATTCGTTTATTCGGAAACCACGGTGATCCTGGCTCTGGTCGGGAGTGTTGTACGGCCGTGCGGAGGTCCAGCTCTCTGGGCCACCAGCTCCCCAATCGAGCGGTTTACCATAGCTCCATTGGTAAAGGCCGAGCGTGAGATTCTGTAGCAGTTCACTTTTCCCTCGGCGCTGGAGTGACCCCAGGGCTGTTCGCAGAAATGCAGTATCCCAATAATCACCGCCGGGTTCTAAGGGGGGGAAAATCGGGTTGAGACCGTACTCGGTCTGGAGCTCGAACAAGGGGATCAGGTGGTCGAGGAATCGCTCGACGAGATCACCGCGAGACCAGCTTGAGGGGTCCCATTGAGCGCGCATATTTGGGCGATCGTGGAGCACGATGTGCTTGATGCAGCAATCTGCGTAACTAGCGAAAAGTGGTCTGAGAGAGCGAACGTTGATTTCGTCGATTGATGCCTCGAGGTGGATGATCGGCTTGATATCCGTCTCGATCAGTTCACGCAGGAAGAATTCGGGGATAGCTTGCGAACAAGAGCCGCTCAGTGTGAGCCAGGTTGTATGAATGGATTGGAAAACTGGCAGCCAGCGGTCAAGATCCGCCTGGGTGTAGTGTTGCTGATCGTGATAATAATGAAACCCGAGTCGATCAAATTCTAGGGACATGGCACTTTGATTCCTTCCTGCATAGATAGATGCAAGAAGTGTGCCATATCCCTAGGTCGTGAACTTAACGAGAGACCGCCAGCTTGGTTACTTTACCGGACGCGTCTAGCGTGATGCGGGCAAAGTGGGGGTGGCTGCGATCGCCATCGGGGATGTGCTTGGAGAGCGTGATGACTGTCGAACCACTGGCGGAGGGTGCTTGCGATTTTGTGCCCATTTGCATGGTTGGGCATGTATGACCCTCGCCCGAGCATTGGAAGTGCTGAGGGTGGATCTTACACGCAGCATCCTGCATTCCCGGAAGATATTGAGAAACGATGAGCTTGACTTTCTTTAGCGAGCTCGGTTTCATTTTGTCAGGTGAGATATCACATTCACCCAGGGCACAGACCGTCTTCATTGTCTTGGGCCTGGTAGTCCTGCGGATAACGGTTTTCTCTCCCGGCATGGGTGCAATATCTGAAGGCGTGAATAGCGGATCGCCATAGAGCACAAACGAAATCAAGGTTTTCTGGTCTTCGCCGTCGAGAAAACCTTGCCGGCGGTGCATCTCGGTAGCGAGCTTTAGCTTGGCGCGGCGTAAAGCCTCGCCGACAGGTAGTTTCTGATTGAGGTTCAGCCAGAATATCCGACCGAGTAAATCGGCAGCAATCAGTGGCGGTGTGATCGAACCGTAGGATATCTTTGTCGAACCAACGATTGCCCGGCTGCCTGAGGAAAGGAACTTCAGGCTGAGCGCAGATTCCGGGGTTTTCGCCATGGAGTTCGCCCCATAACATGCTTCGGTGAATACGACTTTAGGAGCACGGCCACTGTTCACGACATCCTGGGGGCGTAAGGCGATGGGAAACTCGCCCAGGTTGCTATCATCGCGGAGTGGATCGCGTTGGCCGTACCATTCGGGCGCATCCTCCAGACCATGCAGGTTGTAATAGGAAAGGCGAGCGGGTCCCATGACAGCAGAGGGTAATCGGTTCGCTTCAGTCGGCGGTGAGGTGATCATCGCTCGCGGATCACCGATGGTTTTGAAGACTGAAAACGACGCTTTTCGCCATATGCTTGCGGTGTATCCTAACACCCTCTTATCACCGTTGAATATCCGTGTGAATCTGCGGAAAAGCCATAGGTTTAGCCGCTGGACCAATCCCATAGAGCGGTTCGTTTGGCGGTGATCTCGGGTTGAACGATCCAGTTGAGTAACGAGCTCATCGAGATCTTGGTCAAATGGAATTCGACCAACTGGCCATTCTGGGGCAAAATAATTCTCATCCGTTGCGGCGTATGGGTTGTCGGACGGCACTACATCGTCATCGTCGTCGGTGGGATTTGGCAGCAGGTGGAAGGGTACGATTCCGTTACCGCCAACAATGAGCAAAGCCCCGATCATCTCCCCTCGCTTGGCAAGGGATTGATCGAGATCCGCAATGCGCAGTTTAATCTCCCAGGCATTTCCAGGATCGCAGGGGGAGATATCGAATGCGTCGAGAGTACTCGGGTCATCGGGGTAGATGCGGTAGGCTGTCCATCCAGGGCGGCGGCGGATCGCTTCTACCAGAGAGAGAACAGCATCGTTCACCCTCAAATAGCCATCTTCACCGAAACTCTGCTGCAAGCGTGTATGGCTTGAAAGAACAACATAAACTGGTGAGCGTCCGTCCTCATCTCGTGCTCGCTGCCGAGATTTCAAACGGCTAGCAAGGCGACGGAAATCCTGGTCTATCTCAATCAAGCTCTCTTCAGTGAATGGCTTTTCGGCACTCTCGCGAGAATCCCCAGGATTTGGCCCCCGGAATGATTCCCACGGTTCGGGTTCAGGTAGAGAATCTGCTGCGGGTGACTCGGACTTGATAGCGGGTTCATTAACCATTGTGGAAAAGGCTGCTCTGCTGTCAGGCTCGATATCTGGGCTGCTATCGACAGTCTTCTTTTCGATACTGGCAGAACTGGAGAGACGGTTGTCGCCAAGAACTGCGGCTACATCAGCGGGAATGGGTCTGCTAAGATCTGCCGATTGTTCTTCAGGCCACAGATTACGATAGGGATGATCGTTTCCAAGAAGGTCCTTTGCGATCCTGCCACTCGTATCATGGCTAACCGCTTGATGAATGTATGCAACCCCCTGGCCGATTTTCTCTTCTAGTAGCAGGTCATTTGCGATGATTAGGAGAAAATGGACGCAATTCGGCCAACGATCAAGCCCCGTTCTTGCTAAGGAAGAAACGGCAGACGGATTGCCTGCCTCTCTGGAAGCATTAAGGGCAACGAGAGTGGGCAGCGCTAGATCGGGATCGGCTGTAAGCGCCACTTGTGCGGCGGGAATGGCAGTCTTGATGTCTCCGCGGGCAAGGGCTTTCAATGCTAACTGAATCTGGATAACCCAGGTTGGAGCTTCTTGGGAATCCAGCTCCTCGCCTCTCAGGGACTTGGCGCAAGCTTCATATATCCGGGATTTTACGACCTCGCCGATTGTACGCAGAGAACTGGCCATTAATTCGTAGGCTTGGATGCATTCCGGGTCGGTGGAAAGGACAGCATTCAGGCGTTGAATGACTTCACGGAATTGACCCTGCTCCATCTCCGCTCGTGCAATCAGGAGCTGGACTTCGAGATCGCCTGGCCATACCGCAAGCCAATCGTTCGCTGTGTGTTTCGCGTAATCAGCGCGTCCGGCGAGAAATGCTGTATCGATGAGGTGAATGAAAGTATCTCGGTTGATCATAGGGTCACCGCCTGCTCTTCCAAGCCGCCATGGACCAATTGCAGCGCCCGTACAGCAGCTAGCTGATGGAGAGCGTCTGGATCCAGGGGGTTTATCGAAACAACTTTTTCAAACATGTCTGCTGCCTGTCCGTATGATTTCAAGACTTTCAGGATCAATCCGGCTTGTTTATAGGCGGCTGCTTCCTTTGGGTCGAGTGTAATAGCATGCAGATATGCATCGAGAGCTTGTGTATCCTGCCTACGTGCCTTGTGAACATCTCCAAGTTCCCGTGCAATTCGAGCGTCGACGGGAGCGAGGGAGGAAGCTTTTGTCAATACGTTAAGCGCCTGGTCAAGTTGACCAGCCTCTTTGAACTTCCGTCCTAAGAGGAGTTGATACTCCACATTACGAGGGGCGAGTTTCGCAGCCTTACTGGCTGCTTCAAGTGCAGCATCATTATTCCCGGTCAGAGAGTATGCTTCTGAAAGCGCAGCCCATGCGTCCTCGAATTCTGATTCTGCCTTCGTGAGCGTCCGCAGGTCAGCAGCAGCCTCCTCGGTTCGCCCCAATCGAAGCAGGAGTTTGCTGCGAGCTAATTGAACGGCGCGGTCGTCTTCGGATACGCGCAACGCCCGGTCGTAGATCTGGATTGCCTTCTGAAGCTTGCCTTTATGGGCGAAAACGTCGCCTAAACCAGTGAGAACTTCCACGTTGTTCGGAGCAAGTCGATAGGCTTTGCGGGCGTGATCGAGGGCAAGTTTCACATTCCCGAGGGCCATAGCGGCTCGTGATGCTCCGATCATCACACCAACATCAGATGGCATCAGGGAGCAAGCTCTCTCGAACCAGGCTTCAGCTTTCTCGGCATCACCGATTGCCAGGGCGACCTCGCCGGCCTCTTTCCAAACTTTGGGCGTTACGCATGACGTTTGCAGGCTTTTAGCGTACGCAGCTTGCGCATCGGTCAGTTGACCTGCTTGACGATACATACGGGCAAGTGAAGTCAGGTACTCGCCGTTTTCAGGTTCGAGCTCAACGGCATTCTGCCAATGGGGCAACGCGGCTTCCAGCTTGTTGTTTTCCTGGTAGAGGAAAGCGAGCTTCGCATGCCAGGAAGCTTCATCAGGCCAGTCAGACAGTGCGCTGTTGAGCGCTGTTATCGCCTTTTCCTTGTCTTCGGTCTTCAGCCATAATTGAGCCTCAATGTAAAGTGCGAGCGGGCGAATCATGGGGTTGTTATGGTTCTGCTGAAGCGTCTCTTGTGCATCCACAAATCTCCCAAGCATCATTTGGCTGATGCCGAGAAGGAGGCTGTGATAGGGGTCCTTATTGCTTGTGCTAGTGTCTTCCAGGAGGGCATTCTCAGCCTTCGCCGGTCTGTTCGCCCGGATTTGAGCGAGGGCAAACGCTTGGGTGAATTCATGAAGGATGGGCTGAGGTATGTTTTGAGATACCGTCCGTTCTTCATGAGCCTTCGCACCTGTGGTTAGTTCAAACCAGGTCTGGAGCAATTCGCCGATTGATTCGTTGGAGCCGGCTGATTTGAATTGATCGATCATTTGTTGGAGATATTTTTTTCTCTCTCCTAATAAATCAACTTGTGAAGGGGCATGTGCCTCTGCCTCGCAGGCTGAGCGGTACACCCAGAGTAAATCCTGCAGCCGAAGCTGACCGCGGAGATATTCGAGGTTAGCTTCCGGATTGTCATTACCGGTGCCCATCCATTCTTCGATGCTGTGTATTGCGGCGTCCCAGTCAGCGAGTGCTACCGCGCTGCGTGTAGACCAAAGAACATCACTAAAATCCGCAGGTTCTGAATTGAGAACCGAGTTGTATGTTTCCTTCGCGTTTTCAAGGTCTCCTGTTTCTAAAGACGTGAGGGCTTGTAAGGCGATACCTTTTACGGAGAGAGGCGCAAGTATTGCTGCTCGATCTAGAGCCGCGCGGGCATCCGTATTACGTCCAAGCAGGTGAAGTGTTTCTGCGAGAGCGATGAGGGGGATGGGATCGTTCGGTACGAGAGAAACTGCCTTCTGCAGAACCCCCAGACCCTCCTCAGGCGAACCTGAGCACGTCATTGCTGAGCCAGCTTCAATGAGGAAGGCTGGATCGTTCGGTTGAAGTGCCAAGGCATGACCAAAGCAGTTCAGACTGCGCTGGATCTCACCAACTTGCATGTAGGCTCGCCCTAGCGCGGTAAAGTGCAGGGCATTCTCCGGGTCGATCTGGGTCGCTTGTTCCCACAATCCAATCGCTGCGGTTCTCTTGTCCAGTTTCCAGAGTGCATCCGCGGCACGGTCAAGGGGGTGAGTGTCATTTGGAAGAAGATCTGCTATATGCATCCAAGCCCGCTGCGCCAGTTCAAAATCGCCAATGCTTTCAGCTGCGAGCGCCAATTCCTTATGAATACCCGGGTCATGTTCATCGAGAGATGATGCGTGCTGGAGCAACCTTAATTGCAGACGGTGGAATTCGAATTCGCCGCATAGGGCGGCGGCTTTTTGCAGGGTTTGGCCATCTCTCCGGCCCAGGAAAAGACTGCGTGCCAGGTGATTGCGGCTTGCATCCTTGTTCCCTGAGAGCCATGTCAGCCGGGCAAGTTCTAGCCAGGGTTCTGACTGTTCTGGCTGAAGTTTGGCGAGTTGTTTGCGTGCAGAGATGGCTTCATCCAGCGAGCCATCCGCTTCCGCAGCGATGCATAATATGGAGAGTGCATCTGTCTCAATCGGGTTGCGCTCGAAAGCTTGGCGAGCGAGGTTCTTAGCAGCACTGAAGTCATTAAGGGCCATATGTGCTCTCGCGAGAAGTATGAGCATTACGAGTGAAGTTGGGTACTGGCCGCGGTGTTTCTCCATTGTTGCAATTGCCAAAGGAGCGTCGTCCATTGCGATTGCAGCATCCGCCAGGCCGAGTACGCCTTGAAGATGCGTCTCGCTAGGGAGCTCCTCGGAATTGTCTAGAAAAGTCTGGTAATGATTGATGGCTTCCTCGTTGAGATCCTGGAGACGAAGACCATGTGCAATCCAATAATCTATGGCGTTGTCATCAAGTCCGGTCTCACGAGCCATTTCAAGGGTCTTCACACCGACTTCGTGAGCGGCTTCTCCTTGCGCTGAAGGAGACTGGACGAGAATGCGCCCTGCGTTCAAAAGAGATTCGGGGTCTAGATTCGTGGGAAGGCTTTCCATAAGAGTTGCAGCTGAAGCCATTTCACCCTGACTTTCGAAGGTGAGCGCTAAAGCTTGGCGAGCTTTCCAATTTTCTGGCTGCTTTTCTAAAGCTGACTGCAGGATCGGTGTCGCTTCTTCTGCGCGACCAAGCTCACGTAGCAGATCTCCATAGTCAACAAGCCAATCCACGCGCTCAGGGTCAATGTCTACAGCCTGGCGGACATGCTCGAGTGCTTCAGCCCGCATGGATTTTTCCCGGAGCCAATGTGTTTTGGCGATATGAACAGCTCCACTAGCTGGCAGGGCTTGGAGAGCGGCATTTAATGTCTCCTCGGCAGTATCTTCATCTCCTGTCGCCATCTGGCATTCCGAAAGAGCGATCCATGCTTCGGCATCACTTGGGGTTAGCTGTGTCGCTTTCTTTAAGTGAGCCTCAGCTTCTTGATGTTCCCCTAAAGCAGAAAGGGCTTTGCCCAGCAGGACTTGGGCTTCCACGGATTCGGGGTTATCTGAACGAAGCTCCTCTGAACTTACCTTCGCTAAAGTGTAATCGCCGGCCTCCAGGGCACAGGCGCTCAATTTCGCAAGTGCTTGTTTGTCTTGCGAAGCGATGTTTTGCCAATGAGGGATAGCTTGTTCTGAGCGACCGGATTTCTGTAAGTTACGGGCTAGGATTTCGCGCAATTGGAGCGATTTCGGCATCAGTGTGAGCGCGAATGCTGCTTGCTCGGCTGCCGCGTTAGGATCGCCAGCCTTCTCAAGCAAAGTAGCTAGATTATGTCGTAGTTCTGCATCGACTGGTTTTTGCGAAGATAGAATCTCAAGGACCTGGACAGCCTGGCTGTACTTTCCTGAAGCATCAAGGCCATTGGAGAGCAAGGCCATCCATACGGGATCCAGTGCAGGTGCACCTAATGAGGATTCGTAGGCTTGGATGAAGTAGTCCGCAGCCAATGCAGATTCGTTTGAAAGCTCATATGCTTGACCTGCAGCGATAAATTCTTCAGCCGTCTCCGGTTCCGGGAGTAGGTCGAGAGCGTCTTGAGGGCGATCGATTTGAACGTACGCCTTTGCCAGCTCAGCACGCCGCCTTGGCGTGAGCTTCAATTGGAACGCTTGCTTGCGCGCCTCCACTTCAAGCACCGGGTCACCATCCATTCTGGCGATATCAGCCAATCGATCTGCGACCTGTGCTGAGATCAACGTGGTTCGATCCCAGGCTTGAGAGACGATTTCTTGCGCGCCAGCAGCATTCCCTGCTGCTGCAAGAATGATCGCCTGTTCTGAAAGGTCGCCCGGATCTTGTTGATTATTCGCTGGTGTCGGGTGGAGTTCTTCATTGACCGATTCAGAAAGAGCCAGGAATAGTTCATCCTCGTGCATGGTGTTCAAACTGATTAAAACTTTACGAATTAAGTTAGGGTCAAGATCTGAGAGAATCTCACCAGCACTGGGGACATCCATGTTCGAGTGCAGTATTTGTGTTACCAGCCCTATCGCAGCTGGGCACCCATCTTGGATTAGTGCATCGATTATTTCTTGCCCAAACTCGAGATATGGCCACGCACAGCAAAGCGCCGAAGCCCAGAAATCTGTGTTATCTAATACCGCTTCTGTTAGCCCATCCAACCCTTCATCGACTGCAATTCTCAACAGCGTCACAGAGAGCAGTGCGATGTCAACAAAGCTTTTGCTCTCAGTGTCATTATTCAAATCTATTAGATTTGAGATACGACTCTCTTGTTCGGAGGAGAGGGTGTCCAGCGCGCTAGATAAAGAAGATTGCCCGAGGGCTAGAGATGCCAGGGTGGCCGGAGACCAACCAGCACGATCGATCTTCTCCAGAGCCAGAGTGAGGAATTCGCTTGTGTGAATTTCGCTCCATGCCTCTGGAACATACAGGATTCGTCGAATTGCACTGGAAAGATCTTCTTCGTTCAGGACCTCGTTTAAATACTGCAAGACGTCCGTGTCATTGAGCATAGTACCCATCCAGTCGGTTAGATTGTCCAGCTGATTTGCTGAATGACCCAATAGCCTGCATACATCAAGCTCAGTCCAACTGAAATCAGCAAGACGCCGATTCCGCTTGCGGTACGAACCAGTCCATTGAGCGAAGCGACGAGCTCAGTAGCGCTGGTCACAAGCCCTGTCACCTCTTGGGCAATGCCTTTTTGGCCAAGCCTGGCGGTGTGAGCCGCCAAAGCTCGCACTTCTCGGGAATAGCCTCGGCTTACCAAGACTAATGCACCGATGAGCACCAATAAGAAGCCCAAGATGAAGATGGATGCCGCTATGAGGATTTGAACGTCACTAAAGGTAAGGGGAATCATTTTCGCCTCCAGGTATTGCGTCTGAAGGCGAATGTTGCAAGTAGCGTGCCAAAAAGATCAGGAGGCCAGATCTCGGATGTCAGGCGGCAGGTGTGCGAGATCGATGTTTTCCTCGTCGCAAAACAGGATTGCTCGCTCAATCACGTGGCGGAGCTCACGGATGTTTCCAGGCCAAGAGTGAGCTTTCAACGCGTCTAGCGCACGCGGCGTGATTCCCTCCACGACGCCGCCGACACGGAGGTTGATTTGACGGATAAAGTTACCGGTAAGCGCTGGAAGATCGACAATGCGTTCCCGAAGAGGCGGGAGGTGAAGATCGACCACTTTCAGCCTGTAGTACAGGTCCTCCCTGAAGGTACCCTCCTCGATCATCGCCGGGAGGTTTCGATTCGAAGCAGCGATGATTTGAACGTCAACGGCAATTTCTTTTACCCCGCCGACGCGCCTGAATTTTTGCTCATCCAGGACGCGTAGCAGCTTGGCCTGCATTTCCTGCTTTGTCGAGGAGATCTCGTCGAGGAATAGGATGCCGCCGTCAGCGATTTCGATTAATCCCGGCTTTTTCTTTTGTGCGCCGGTGAAGGCCCCTGCTTCATGACCAAAAAGCTCCGATTCGATCATCGTATCCGGCAGCGCAGCGCAGTTTATAGGGATAAAAGGTGTATCTGCACGTGGTCCGAAGCTGTGAATGGATCGGGCGAGAACTTCTTTGCCGGTCCCGGTCTCACCCGTGAGTAGCACAGAGACGGAGGCTTGGGCTGCGCGTTCGGCTTCGTGCATGATCTGTTTCATGATCTGGGTATCGCCTATGACCATCTCCGTTTCCAGAATTGAAGTCCTGCGCAGGAGATCAAGCTCCCGACGCAGACCGACAACCTCGGATGATCGCTCAACAGCCTGAAGCAGACGATCGAGATCAAGAGGTTTTTGCAGGAAATCCAGCGCACCTTTCTTCATCGCATCAACGGCTATATCGACCTCTCCAAAGGCGGTGATCAAAATTACCGGTGGTCGGGGGTTTTCAAGGGCGAGGCGGTCGAGCAAAGTTAAACCGGATCCGTCGGGGAGCATTACGTCGAGCAGGATGATATCTCCTACACCCTTGTCGATCGCTTTGTTCGCTTCCTTCAGAGTCCCCGCTTCGATTGCTTCGTAGCCAGCATCCATCAACGCTTCACTGATAAAGTTGCGGGCGGTCTCTTCGTCATCAACGATCAATACCGTTGCGGTCATTCATCACTCCTTCGAGCTAAGGTCTGCAGATGGAAGGTGAATTGTAAACACAGTACCAGCATCAGGAAAGCTCTCGACCTGAATTGTCCCTTTATGGGCGGTTATTATGCGTCGACTGATCGCAAGTCCCAGACCTGTCCCGTCCTTTTTCGTGGTGAAGAATGGATCAAATATGCGGTGGATCTTATCAGGGGGGATGCCTGGACCGGTATCCGCGACCTTCAACTCGATCATGCTATTTTGGGCAGGACCTATGGGTGCAATGTTGATGGAGAGTGTGCCGCCTTCCGTCATGGCTTCAAGAGCATTGCTAATAAGATTCACGATGACTCGTTCAAGTGTCCTCGGATCGGCTGACGCGAGCGGCGTATCAGGGTCAAATGAAGTATGGCAGCGAGTGCCGGTTTGATTAAAGCGCGGCGCCCATCTCGTGATCACTCTCTGAAGAAGCTCAGCGAGATCCAGTGTGTCCATCTTGAGCTGGAGCGGGCGGGCGAAGAAGAGAACGTCGCTCATCAGTTGGTCGAGGCGAACACACTCCGCTCGAATGGTGCCCAGCGCCTCGAATTGTGGGTGATTTTCACCGAGGCGCGAGGCGACGAGCTGGACACCGGTGGATATGTTGTTTATGGGATTCCTCACTTCGTGAGCGAAAATCGCTGTGACCTCTCCTAATAACGCTCTCTGCGCCAGGATTTCTGTTTGATCTTCAATGGCCTGCTGTTCGGATTGATCGCCTAGAACGATGAGAAGTTGGCCGTCTGCAGCTCCAGTCATAGGGACAACCCGTAAATGGACAAGCAGACGTGTGCCGTTGCGATGGTGAAGTATGAGTCTTGAGCGTTCTGCAATACGTTTGTGTCCAGATGCGTCGAGGATTGTAGTTGTCACGTCCTCAGGACCTACAAGGACATCCTGGATGGCAAGGTCTTTTACTTCATGTGGGCGATAACCTAGCAGGCGGTTGATCGCCGAATTCGCTCGAATTATTTTAAGCGAAGAGTCCACTGTTATCAGTGTATCCGAGATAGCCTCAAAGTGGCTTGTGATCTCTGCCTCAAGCGCCTCCATCGTCGTTTCGTCCTCGAAGATGGTGGATCGCAGCTGGCTCAGATAGATCGCAGTGTGGAGGAGATTGGCGATGATGCGGATCAGCGGATCGATGTCAGGACTTAACGCGATCTCCTCTTTCCAGCCGACGATGAAAATACCGATCCAGGCAGAATCGTCACCAATCAGTGCGGTTTTCAGATGGGTGAGCTCTGCCGTTCTCGCTGCACGCTGTAGTTCGCCCTCAGGGCGTTGGCCAAGGCTCCATGATGTTAGCGCCTGCAAATGGCCGGTTTCGGCGGCAGGGACCGATTCTGGGAATTCTGGGGGTAGCACGCCATCGATGAAATAGTCGGGTGAGGTTGCTGAGAGTCTATAGATTGCGGTGTAGGACGCGCAAAGCGGATCCTGGCAGAGTTCAAGGGCCGTTGGCAGAGCGGATGTGCCTCCTGTCAGGATCAAGTTTGTGATGTTCTCCAAGCTGCGTAAGAGTGTCTCCTCAGCGAGCTTGCGTTGCTCTATTTGTGAGCGAGCACTCGCAGGCTTTATTTTGAGAAGGACAGCTGTTCGAGGTGGGGCGATTGGGTGCGCTTCGAGATCAATGAGGACGATGTCCCCTGTACGTGTCTGCAACGGAACATCGTGGAGTTGGCAATCCGGGTTATCCCAGGTGTCAAGAATCTGCTCGAGCATAACGTGGCCTTCTTCACCTGGAAAAAGGATGGATGGGCTTAAGTCATCGAGATCCTTCCGGGCGTAGCCCGAGAGAAGCAGGAATTCATGATTGCAACTGAGTAGACGCGATTCCGTCCCGGATAAAACCAGGACGGAGTTGTCTAGAGTATCAGCGAGGGAGAGGAAAAGCTCGCGGTAGGGATCAGACTTAAATAAGCGTGAGATCGGATTGGTGGGTGAAGTATCCTTAGCCAAAGATTACACCTTAGGCTGCCTGCGATAGTTTTCTTGCCCCGCGTAATCGAGCTGGCAGAATGCCTTCAACCGCACGGTATTTCGCGACAGTCCTGCGTGCTATCTTAATCCCTTCCTCTTGTAAAAGCGAGGCGATTACATCATCCGTGAGTGGTTTGGTTTCGTTCTCGACCATCTCTTTGATCCGATCGCGCACGGAAAGGCTGCGGTCGAAGAATTTTGCGAGGGGAATTATTCTGCCGTTTGGCATTGCGACTGATTTATTCGCAACTGCTCTTGAGATTGTGGATTCGTGTACGCCGATCTCTCCTGCAATTTGGGCGCGCGTCATGGGTTTGAGGTGACGAGCGCCTTCTAAAATAAAACCGCTTTGCTGTGAGGCAAGCAAGCCCATCAGGCGCTGCATCGTGTTATTGCGCTGCTGAATGCATTTTACAAAGAGATTCGCCTTTTCCAGATGCTCAGACCACTCATCGCTCTGCTCTTCTTGAGCATCCGGCATGGCTTGCCGGAAAAGGGGGTTCACCCGAAGCCAGCCGGAAATCGACGAGAAAATTTCAACCATCAGCGGGCCATCATTGACAGAGGGGTTGCGCGAGATCATGACGTCTGGTGTGTGGTAGACATTTGCGTCGCCAGATTGCGGCTGCCGTCCGGACCCCCAGTATGCTCGAGCGGGGTAGGGGTTTAAATTGTCGTGAATGAAAGCGGCTGCTTCCTTCACTGCAGCAGGGCTAATTTCGAAGTTGTGAGCGATCTTGTCGTACTCCTTGCGCCCCAGTTCCGAAAAAGATTCTCGCAGCAATCGGCGCGCCAGTTCGCAGAGCGGTTCTTCTCCTTCGCCTAATTGATCGAGCTGAACGAGAAGCGTTTGTCGGGGGCCCTCGGTTGCCAGGCCGACGGGGTCGGCTTTGTATATCAAGTTGATGACCCTCATAACCTGTGGCAGGCTGGAACGCGTGGCTTGCGCGATGTAGGGTGGGGGGCTGGTTAGGAAGCCATCTTCGTCCAGGCTGGCAAGGATGTAAACCGCGACGTGCCTGTCTTCCTTCTTGAGATCCGCCGCGAGTTGGCGCATAACATATACGGAAAGATCCTCTGGAGCTGCGGGTTCTTGATCCAGTGTTTGATCTTCAAGTGTTCTTTTTCGTGACGGCCGGTAGGAATCGCGAGGCGAGAGAAACACAATCGGTTCTTCACCTTCAACCTGACGACTGCATACGGGGCAGGGTCCGGCACTGCTTAGGGGCTTATGGCAGCCTGGGCAGACGCGTTCGTCAAGAATCTCCAACGCAGGATTCGATGAAAGTTCTGTGATAACTCGATCGCGCAGCTCCTGATTGGATAAAACCAGGAGGCTCATTGTCTGAGCTAGGTGAGCGGTGGTAAGTGGCCTGAGTGAATGGTCTTGGGTTTGACGAAACATATTGCGCCTCGCAGGTGAGTATACATCGACTGGACTATGCTGGCAATAATGTTGCAAGAACTATGCCATCGTTGGCATGATAAAATCGCAGGATGAGTGCAGATGCAGTAGTAGTGGGGGGAGGATTGGCGGGCAGCGAAGCGGCGTGGCAGCTGGCGAAGCGTGGTATCAACGTTAAACTCTTTGAGATGCGGCCTGATATTTCGACAGGAGCGCACCAAACGGGATACCTTGCTGAGTTAGTGTGCTCCAATTCGCTTGGTTCGAAACTGCCTGACCGCGCCTCTGGAGTCCTTATGACCGAATTGAGGACTTTAGGGTCCATCGTATTGATATGCGCAGAGCGGAACGCAGTTCCTGCGGGCGGTGCTTTGGCAGTGGATCGTGAACATTTTGCACGAGATGTGACGGAGCAAATTGAAAAAAACCCTCAGATCCAGGTCATACGCAACGAAGCCAGGAGTATCCCAGAGGGATTTGTGGTTATTGCCTCTGGACCTTTGACTTCAGATTCGCTGACGCAGGCGATTTGTGGCTTGTCTGGTCAGGATCACCTCTTTTTCTTCGATGCACTCGCTCCAATTCTCGACGCGGAGAGCATCGATATGTCGATCGCTTACCGTGCTTCACGATATGAGAGAGGAGATCGTGAGGAGGGGGACTACATCAACTGCCCGCTAAATAAAGCGGAATATGAAGCATTCGTGGATAGCTTGCTCCGGGCGGAAAGGATCCCTCTCAGGAGCTTTGAAAAAGAGATCGAAGAGGGAGTGCGCGCCGGTGCGCATCATTACTTTGAAGGATGTTTGCCGGTCGAAATTATCGCCGAGCGAGGTAGGGAAAGTCTAGCATTTGGACCTATGCGTCCGGTTGGACTGAGAGATCCAAGGAGCGGGGAGCGGCCACACGCCGTTCTTCAACTCCGGCAGGATAACCTGGCGGGAAGCCTCTACAATATGGTGGGTTTCCAAACTAACTTGACCTATGATGAGCAGCGCAAAGTCTTCCGGATGATCCCTGGATTGGAAAAGGCGCGTTTTCAACGTTATGGACAAATGCACCGGAATACGTTCTTGAATTCCCCGATGCAGTTGCAGGCGAATTTACAGCATGTAGACCGGAGTGATCTCTTCTTCGCTGGTCAGCTTACGGGTGTGGAAGGATACTTAGGGAATATCGCAACGGGTTTACTGGCAGGAATCAATCTCTCACGACGTATTAAAGGAGATGATCTTTTGGTAATGCCGCGGGAGACCATGCTCGGTTCATTAGCGCATTATATTGCGCACGCGGACGCGAAATTGTTTCAACCGATGAAAGCGAACTTTGGTTTAATGCCACCACTGGAAGATGGGCGGAGGAGGAATCGTCGTGAGCGCGCCAGTGCCTACGCCGAAAGGTCAGCGGCTATATTGGCCGAATTTCTTGAAAATACACAGGAAATATGCGCATAGCCATATGGAGAGAAACAACCATTATATATCAAATTCATTGATAATTAGAAAGGCTATGCGAAGTTTGTGTGTGATTCTGTTGTTTGCACAATTTTCGTGCTCAACCTCCAGTCAAGAGACTATATTCGAGGGTCAGAGCGCGCTTCTGTTTGTAGAAGAGCAGATGGCATTTGGTCCGCGCATACCCGGAAGTGAAGAGAGCCGGAAAACAGCCGGATGGGTCGTCGAACAACTGGAATCTTTCGGCTGGGAGACTGAAGTCCAACACTTCAGTTATCTGGGAACTCCGCTGATGAACATCATTGCCAAATCGGAAGGTGTTAGTGAAAGTAAGCCAATTCTAATTGGAGCACATTACGATACCAGGCCATACGCAGATCGGGATCCTATCCATCCCGAGGCGCCGGTGCCAGGTGCAAATGACGGTGCGTCAGGGGTCGCGGTTCTGATAGAATTGGCCCACGTGTTAGATAGGGATCGGTTAAGACAACCTGTTTGGCTGGTGTTTTTTGATGCTGAAGACAGCGGGAATATTGACGGGTGGGACTGGATTGTTGGCTCATCTTTCTTCGCTGATAACCTCACTCAAGTCTTAGAAGCGGCGGTGATTGTCGACATGGTCGGGGACCGGGACCTCCAGCTGTATATCGAGAAAAACTCTGACCCCAACCTTGTACAAGAGATCTGGGAGCTGGCTGATCAGTTAGGTTACCCGGCATTTATAAATACTCCAAAGTATTCAATGATCGATGATCATTCGCCGTTTCTAAGGATTGGTGTTCCCGCAGTTGACATCATAGATTTCGACTACCTTTACTGGCACACGATCGATGACACGGTTGACAAGGTATCCGCATATAGCCTGGAACAGGTAGGTCGAACGTTAGAGCACTGGTTGGAGAACTAAAGCTAAGCGTTTGATAGATGTACCCAAGGCTAAGAAACTGAGTAGACTTAATGAGTTATTTGAACGTTGGAGCACACACTTACGGATGATGGACAACAAATGATTGACACGGTTGATTTCTTCCTTAAGCACAGACAGGATTGGGTGGACGAATCTGTAAGGATGCTGGCGATTAATAGCGAGGATTCGACTCCTTCACTTGATGCGCTGGAAGACTTTCTCGACGCCCTCCTTGAAGCTATGCTCACCGCCGAAGCGAACGTTCTGGAAAAACGTATCGACGACTTGATCGTTGCCCCCATAGCGTTTGACTCGGTAGAAGAAGCGTTGAAAGGGTATGCAGAGCGAGGCATCGTCCCCGTGCTACACGCCCTCCGGACGGCAGCGTTTGCCGTCATCCAAAAGAATTCGGACCCTGAGATGGCGCTTAAATATCAAAACGACCTTGAGGCTCAATTCTGTCAAATTATTGAATACGCTGCTTATCGAGAATTCGCGGCGATTATTGAGAAGCTCACAACTAGTCGAGATAAAATCCAAGAAGCTTCTGAGCTACTCGATGAAACCCGTTTGAATTTCGTGACAGTAGCAGCACAAGAATTGAGAACACCCCTGACACTTATTGAGGGGTATACGGAAATGCTTAAAGAAATGCTCTTGGGTGGCGACTTAGAAAGCGGTCCACTAGTAGCTGGTGTGGAGTCAGGGATTCAGAAATTGAGACACACTATTGACGAATTGGTTGACATCTCCATGATCGATACGAATATGCTGATGTTGCACTATCAACCAATGCAGATAAAGAAACTGCTCGACAAAGCGAAGACAGAGATAGAAGCCAAAGCTGCCGAGCGATCACAAAAGTTGGAAATAAACAATTTCCCGGTGGCGGAAAAAACCGTATTCGTTGACTCCGAAAGGCTTCTACAAGCAATCGTCAATGTGCTTGACAATTCTGTAAAATTCACACCAGAGGGTGGTTCGATCGTCATGGATGGAAGAATGCTTCCCGGCTTTATCGAGCTCACAATCACGGATACCGGTGTTGGCATCGACCCGAGTGTGCAAGCGATGATTTTCGAGAAATTCGGTGCGGGACAGCGGTCAAAATATGTCAGAAATGATGGTGTGGTACCTGGTCCGGGTCTTGGTTTGCACTTGGCAAAAGGGATTATCGAAGCGCATGGGGGCGCAATTTGGGTCGAATCGCAGGGCTATGATGAAGAGATTTGCCCAGGCAGTACTTTCCACCTGATGTTCCCATTCAGAGAGTCACCGCCGGATGATTTGGCGGCGCGCTTGCTTGGTCATGTGCGGAGCGCGGATGATGAGTAAGGTCGCTACTCCGACGACAAATCCACAGGAACGAGCTTTCCTGGTCGGTCTTAATATCAAAAACCAACCTGGTTTGCTTACGATTGATGATTCGCTTCAAGAACTCGCACTGCTTGCTGAAACGGCTGGGTTGGGTGTTGTGGGGCAGGCACAGCAGACTCTTGAGCATCCCAATTCGAAAACCTATATGGGGTCAGGGAAAATCAAAGAAATTAAAGCTCTGGTGGAGGATCTCGTCGCAGATATCGTGCTGTTCGATGATGAGCTCAATCCCAGGCATCAGCGAGAGCTAGAGAAGGAATTTGGGGAATCGGTTCAAGTCGTCGATCGCACCGCGTTAATCCTTGATATCTTTGCTCAACATGCGCAAACACGTGAGGGCGCTCTTCAAGTTGAGTTGGCGCAATATGAGTACCAATTGCCAAGACTTACTAGGGCTTGGACACATCTTGCCAGGCAGGCGGGTGGAGGTGGAGGACGCTCTGGGTCTGTTGGCGGTGTTGGGCTTCGAGGACCGGGTGAAACCCAGCTTGAAGTTGACCGCCGCCAAATCCGGCGTCGTATCGCCAGCTTGAAGAAAGAATTAGAAAAAGTCCGCGCACATCGTAGTCGCCATCGAGAGCGCAGGAAACGATCTGCAATCCCCACAGTAGCGCTCGTTGGCTACACAAATGCAGGTAAATCAACGCTTTTAAATTTCTTGTCAGATGCTGAAGTCTATGTAGCAAACGAGCTATTCGCAACGCTGGACCCTACAACCCGGCGTGTGAGTTCTTCGACAGGGCATTCGTTCCTCTTTACAGATACGGTTGGTTTCATTCAGAAACTGCCTACGGGGCTTATTGCTGCGTTCAGAGCAACTCTGGAGGAGATTCATGAAGCAGATTTACTCCTCCATATCGTCGATATTTCTCATGCGAACGCTGCATCTCAAGCAAAGGCTGTCCAGGCAACGCTCGAGGAGATACAGGTTTCTGGTATTCCGATGGTTACTGCTTTGAATAAGATTGATCGGGTCCCTGATCAGGAATACGTTTTCGACCAGGTCGATTCCTTCGAGCGCGCCGTTCCAATTTCAGCGCGTACGGGAGAGGGAGTGGACACTTTGTTGGCGGTTATTGAGCGAGTAATGTTTGAAGATTCGCTCAATGTGACTGTAGAGTTGCCGTATAAGGAAGGCCACTTAATCAGCATATTCCATGATCACGGAGAAGTCGCAAGTATTTCATACGATCGCGATCGGGTTGTGATCAGTGGCAAGCTTCCACAACGTCTTGAGAGAGAGTTTCGCCCCTATCTGCTGCTGGATAGTTCCGAATTATCCAGACAGGATCCCCATGAGGTGTTCGATTAAGTACCTCCTATGGCACCATGCAACCCCATGAAATCGTAATATAATCCTCCGCATGGGAAAATTGTCAGAGAAGACGCTTAACGAATTGCAAAGGGTTTTGCAAATGCGCCTTGAAGGTGAGGTGCAATTTGATCCGTTCACGCGCGTTCTTTACAGTACGGATGCGTCGAATTTCCAAATCGAACCCCTCGGTGTTGTGCTTCCAAGGCATGAAGATGAGATATGCGCGGTTGTTGAGATTGCCAGGGAATATGGCGTATCAGTGATTGCAAGGGGAGCCGGGACGAGCATGGCCGGGCAGTCGCTCGGGCACGGAATAATTCTCGATTGTTCAAAATATTTGAATCAAATCCATACACTTTCACCCGAGGAATCTGAGGTTGACGTCGGTCCTGGGGTCGTCTTAGCTGCGCTCAATCGGATCTCAGCGGAGCACAGCCTCATGTTCGGGCCTGACCCCGCCTCCGCTGATCGAGCGACGATTGGCGGAATGATCAGCAATAATGCGACTGGGGCGCATTCGATACGATATGGATTGGTTATCGATCATCTACTTGAAGCCGAGGTGGTGTTAAGTGACGGCTCGGTCGCCACATTTGCACCGCTCGAACCACATTCACTCAAGATGAAGCAAGCCGGCGAGAACCTTGAAGGAGAGATCTACCGAAAAGTATATTCAATCCTTGATACTCATCGCGAAGCTATTCGTGAACGTTGGCCGCGGACATGGCGACGGGCATCTGGCTACAGCCTGAATTATCTTGCCGATTATTCTCCGGGAGCCCCAGCTGTCTGGTTTGATGAAGCGATTCCTTATCCACCAACCGCCGGGTTGAATCTGACGCCATTGCTCTGCAGCTCAGAGGGCACATTGGGCATTCTCAGGCGGGCCAAGCTCAGGCTCGTACCTAAACCAGGAGCGACGGTTTTAAAGGTGTTGCCGTTCGATAGCATCAGCGAAGCAGCCGACGTTACTCCAGGGATACTAGCGACACGACCTGATGCCGTAGAAGTGCTCCCGCGTTTGCTTCTGACCCGTGCTCGCGAGATCCCAGCGTATGCACGAAAAATGGGTTTCGCTCAAGGAGATCCAGCTGCATTGCTAATCGTTGAGTATGCAGGCGAGAGCGTAGAGCAAGCGATGACGCAAGCGAAGCGTCTCAAAGGGGGTTTACTGCTGGAACGCGAGGAAGACCAAGCTGACCTTTGGGCAGTGCGGAAAGCAGGATTGGGACTCCTTATGTCCGTCCCCGGAGACACGAAGCCGGTGACATTCATCGAAGATGTAGCTGTGCCAGTTGAAAAGCTGGGGGATTATGTGCGCCGGGTGGACGCCATCCTCAAGGAACATGGGACGACTGGGGAATGGTACGCTCATGCCTCTGCTGGGTGCCTCCATCTCCGGCCCATGCTCAATCTTAAATCCACAGAGGGTGTGGAAAGAATGCGCCGTATTGCCGACGCAATCGCGGATTTGGTTATCGAAATGCAGGGTTCCATCTCGGGGGAACACGGGGATGGCCTTTCACATACGGAGTATAACGAGCGCCTCTTTGGACCAAACCTGACAAACGCCTTCCGCCAGGTGAAGGAGGCCTTCGACCCAGACGAAGTGTTAAATCCTGGGAAAGTCGTGCCTGCATCCAGCGGATTTGGAGGTAAAGGATCCCTGACTTCGGATCTCCGCTATGGTGAAGCGTATCAGACGGACGCTCCGGCAACAATATTTTCTTACTCTCGAGAGGGAAGCTTTGCCTCTGCGGTAGAGAGCTGCACTGGCCTAGGCGTATGTCGGAAAGAAGATGGCCTGATGTGTCCATCTTATCAGGTGACCCGGGAGGAAACGCATTCCACTCGCGGCAGAGCGAATGCGCTCCGTGCCGCGATCAGTGGAGCGTTACCGCTTGAATCGCTCACCAGCACTCAGATGTTTGAGGTCCTTGACCTTTGCCTGGCATGCAAAGGCTGCAAGGCAGAATGTCCAACAGCCGTGGATCTGGCGCGTTTGAAATCCGAGTTTTTGGCGTTTTATCACGCCGAACATGGAGTACCTCTACGTGATTCTCTATTTGCTCATATTGACAAAATCTCGCGCTATGGAAGCAGGTTTGCAGCACTGTTCAATTTCCTTACTCGTACAAGAGGATTTCGGTGGATGCAAGAGAAAATACTGGGGATTGCACGGCAAAGAACTCTTCCACATTTTGCGAGCGTGACCTTCAGCGATTGGTTTTCCAAGCATCCGGATCCGGGTTTCGCTGAGACAGTCGTTCTTTTCTTGGATACTTATACTCAATACCAATACCCCGAGGTTGGCATCGCTGCGGTGGATGTTTTGGAAGCGGCTGGTTATCGGGTTGAGTTGGTCTCCGAGCAGGCATGTTGTGGGCGGCCGATGATCTCAAAAGGCCTATTGAAGGATGCGAAAGCGCTTGCCGAGACTAACATCCGCGCTCTAACACCTTATGTAGAAGCAGGAATTCCAGTCATTGGCTTGGAGCCATCTTGTCTTTTTACACTTCGAGATGAGTACCTGGATTTCTTCCCGCTTAACCCGCGCGCCAAACAACTTGCGGAGAATTCATTTACTTTTGAGGAATTTCTTGTTCGATCGCGTGGCTCAGAGACACGCCCTATCGATAGAATTCAATTCCGGGAAGCGGATATCTCGGTATTATTCCACAATCATTGTTATTCGAAAGCGTTGATAGGCTCAGAACCATCAAATGCCATGTTTAAAGCTGCTGGAATTGATGTTGGGGAGATAGATTCAGGGTGTTGCGGGATGGCGGGAGCATTCGGTTATGAAAGTGAACATTACCCTCTCTCAATGGAGATCGCGGAAGATCGTCTTTTGCCCGCCGTGCGTCATGGGGTAGGGCAGGGAGCGCAGGTTTCTGCATCCGGGCTCTCGTGTCGGACTCAAATTCATGATGGAGCGGGTGTCCTTGCGCTGCACCCTGCGCAGATCCTCGCCAAGCTCATCGTGAACGAATGACTCTTATTCCGATGCTGGTAGTACAATTGCGCGCACTCTGGATATTGCGGTGAGTGTGTATTATTAATGTACTAGCAACTTTGGCAGCTCTGGTTGTCGGTGCGTTAGTGTTGTTGTTTCTGAGAGTCAATCCGATAGATGCTTATAGGGCTCTATGGGAAGGCGCTTCCGGGAATAGCAACGCCGTGGCTGAGACTCTCGTCAAAGCTACACCCTTTCTTCTAGAGGATTTGGGAATATGTATCGCTTTTCGTGCAGGTGGTTCAGCTTGCATGTCTGAGATCGGATCCGTCAGGATATAGCCATCACACACACCAGGTGCAGACTAGATCAGCAGGTTACTTTGGGGGTCTCGATTTAGAGAGAATACATTTTCTGTGGTTGTCTGCGACAGGGCAGGGGTTGTTAAACAGAACAAAAGTTCGCCTCAATCGCGAAGGTCGGAAGGGTAACTATCAGACGATATTTATCATGGGCGACTTCAACCGATGTATTAAGAATGAGGGTTATCAAAAGTGATAATAAACAATGAGCTGGATATTCCAAAAGTAAATATTCTCCTAAAAACATTTGCTTTATGGTTCTTAGCTTTCTCTGGATGGAAAGCAGAGGGAGATCTTCACTTATTACCAAAGAAATTCGTTGCGATCCTGGCGCCGCATACATCAAATTGGGATTTAATATTCATCTTGGGGGTAATATTCGCTCTGGGATTAAAGGTTAACTGGTTTGGGAAAAAGGAAGCTTTTCGTTGGCCTTTAGGCGGAATATTTAAACGGTTGGGGGGTATCCCCATCGAGCGCAGTGCTCATAAGAACATGGTCCAGCAGACTGTGGAGTTGATTCGGGCACAAGAGCGAGTTGTTGTTGGGATAGCCCCTGAGGGTACCCGCAGCAATGCTAAGTACTGGAAGACCGGTTTCTACCATATTGCACACCAAGCTGCAGTTCCGATCGTTTTCGCGTTTTTGGATTATGGCCGCAAAGTGGGTGGTTTAGGTCAGCAGATGGTAACGACGGGTGATATTGAGGAAGACATGAATGTGATCCGCGCTTATTACAAAGGTGTTACCGCAAAGTTCCCAGAGAGTGTGGGAGAGATGGTCATCAAGCCACATTGAAGTAAATATATTGTTGCAGTGGGCGTTTAGCGAGTAGCCCTTACGTGCAACACGCATGTGCTATCGTCGAAAAAAGAATCCCTTATATAAATTATTTCTATCTTACTTCTCGAAAATATCATGATAGCCGCGATCCAGCTCGTCATCGGATAGATGTGCGTAGCGCTGGGTAACAGCGATGTTGCGATGCCGGGCGAGCTCCTGAGCTAGCTTCAGATTGCCACCAGAGCCACGCAACACTGTCGTCACGAAGTAGTGCCGGAAAGAGTGGGGGGTGATCGTGCCTGCGGCATCGGAACCGAGCGCTTCACTGACGTGTTTGTGGACGATAGCACGTCCGGTTGTCGTTGAAATTGCCAATACTTTCTTCCCAGCCCCGAGATCGTGGCGGGCAAATAGCGGGAGCGAAGAAAGAGGCCTCCCGCTGCCGCCGTCTAACTCTGCTCTTAATCGCAAATAATCCTTCAGCGCGGCCAGAGAGCGAGATGAGAACCGCACGATCGATTCCCGATCGCCTTTACCAATCAGGATCGCTCGACCTTCATTCCAATCGATATCCGCGCGGCGCAGGTTGCAGGCTTCGTGAACACGGAGACCTGTATCGGCGAGGGTTAGCAGGAACCCTCGGTCTCTTAGATTGCGCAAACGGTCTCGCTCATCATCAACTGACGAGTGGATGAGGTTATTCGCGTATTCAATCGTGAGTTCAATCTGCTTTCGCGGAAATTGGGGGAGACGTTGACCGGGGCGGCGTCCACGACGGCGGATAAGCATTCGCATACGAGAGAGATTGATATCGGCGAGTTCTTCTGCAACCAGGTACTCGTACCAGCCAGCGGTTGCTGTGAGATAGAGCTGTTCGCTTGCAGGCGCGTATGATTTTAGCGCAGCAGCGAAATCAGCGATCCAATCTTCTTTTACTGCCGAGACCATAGTTTCGGCGGGATCAAACCCTAAATCATCGAGCATTGCCTCGAACGCGTTTAACGCGTTGCGGTAAGTCCGAGTTGTATTTTCGCTGCGCGCAAGCGCAATTGTTCCTAAGTAATCTAGAATGGAATCTACAATCAAGACCCGCGCCATAGGTTTTTCCCTCAAACAGGATGAGGAACCGTTCTCAAGAGAATGGTTATTATAATAGTACTTATCATAAGCATAAAGAATTTAGCATAATAGTGCTACCGGGTCAAGCCCCTGCCCCAGACAAGCAGTTGAGATTTTTATTGGAGAGTGTAGAGCGAAATAACAATCAGAATTCTTTTATGAGGAAGAAATGATTTAGGCCATGGCGAATTTTGCCATGGCTACCTCCCTACCCGTATCCAGTGTCTCGGTAATGATTGATTTTACGGGATTGAAATGTAAAGAGCCGCACGTATGTTCTATGGTGGAAAATTCGGGACACTATCAATGAATGGAAGAATTATTCAAAGACGGTATCCGCGGCTTCGGCTTCAGATGATCCTGAATGATAATAAGTAGTGATTGCTCCCCCAAGGTGTGCACCATAAAGTATCACTAAACTGATGATATAAAACCAAAGCATGAGCGCTACGATTGCCCCTAATGAGCCATAAACAAGTTCATAGGTGGCGATCCCGCTTGTGAGGTACCAGGTGAAGCCTGCTGTGGCGAGGTCCCAACCCAAGGCAGACACCATGGCACCAACGAGCGCTGCACGCCAAGGAACCTTTGTATTTGGAGCCCATAGAAAGAGCAGGAAGAATAAAACAACTTTGGATCCCCATGAAAGGAATTGAGTGATGAAGGATTGGACTGGGACAATCTCGGGTGAAAAGAAAACTATATTTGCAGGGTCCAAGCGGGAAATGAAAGTAGAGACGGTTGAGAAAAACATGTAGGCTGATAGAAGCACGATCACAAGGGTGATGATCGAGAGCCCGGCAAGCCGGTTGCGAATGAAATTGCTAGGTTTTGTGTCTGGCCAAGCTAGGCTCACGTTGTAGAACACACTGGAAAAAACACCTGTCCCCGCCCAAACCAAACCGATAAATCCGATTATGCGAACAGGCCCACGAAGAGCAAGAATTGTCTGCAGATTGTCCTCAATTAATGTTTCGGAGACAGGAAGAAAATTGCCGATAATCTCTGTCACTTGTGAAAATATAATCTCTTCCTCAAGTACAAAACTCGCCGAAGCAATTAATGCAAGAAAGAACGGAAATATAGAAAAAAGGGCGTAATATGCAAGGCTGGCAGCGGTAGCCGCGCCACGGGCCTCAGAGAATCGCTCAAGCGAGAGGGCAAGGATGCCGAGCCCGCCTCGTGTCATAATGTTTAGTCGATTATATATCTGGCGGAGATCTTCTTTCTTAGACATATTTCGCTTATATATCCGCTGCGGATAGCAGAGATTATACAGCCTTCTTGGAAAATGGAAGCTATCAAGTATTGGTTCTTAAAATATGTGTTTATTGAGGGGTCATTAATCGCTTGATTTGTTGGAGTTGTCCATAATCCGATGGATTTCACCCGAATCCCAGCATTTTTCCATCGCTTGCACAATGCCCGGGTCAAACTGCTTTCCTGAACCATTACGAATCTCTGTGTAGGCTTCGTCAACGGGCATTGCCTGTCGGTAAGGTCGATCGGAGGTCATTGCGTCGAAGGCATCGGCTACTGCAAGGAGTCGGGCGCCCTCGGGGATTTCCTCACCGTTGAGCTGAGCAGGATAACCATCCCCATCCCAGCGCTCATGGTGATGCAAAACGAGCGGGATGGCAGGTGCAAGGTAAGGGATGTCGCGGATCATTAGCGCGCCTACTTCAGGGTGTTTTCGCATCTCAACCCATTCTTCATCAGAGAGGGAACTGTCTTTTCTTAATACCGATTCAGGTATGTAAATCTTGCCAATATCATGCAAGATCGCGCCGAATTCAAGTATTTCAAGCCTGGCGTCATCCCACTCGAGTTGGTCTGCAAGGGCTCTTGCGTAGAGGCTTAAACGCCTCATGTGTGCATGCGTATAGGAGTCACGAGCTTCAATTGCATTTGCCAATACAAAAAGGCTGTCCTTATATGCATGCTTAAGTTGGGCAAGCATAAGTTCGTCTGAGCGCTGGAGACGTGCACGAACGGCGGATAAGAGTTCCTGGGTCGTTACGGGCTTTGTGATGTAATCGTCAGCTCCTAGCGATTTTCCGGCGAAGATATCCTCACGGGTTCCCCTGGCGGTGAGAAAGATGAAGGGTATGCTTGCCCCTCCTGGTTGCTTGCGAACGGCCTCAAACAATTCGTAGCCATCCATTATCGGCATCGAGATATCGGAAAGGATCAGTGCAGGTTTTGTATGACCAAGAAGGTCCAGTGCAGCTTCCCCGTTGGAAGCTGAAAGGACCTCAAAGCCCGCACCTTTGAGTACGTCCTGAAAGGCGATGAGCATCGCCGGATCATCCTCAACTACGAGGAGCTTTATTGGGTCTTCCTGAGTATCCGAGGAACTCGCTTTTTCTTCAACCATTACTCGACCTTTTCAGCATCATTATTACGTTCTATTGGCGATTCTGCTATATGAAATTCGTACCCCCCCCTTTAGACTATGTGGCCTTCCTTAATTATCTCTTGCATCCGTTCAGCAATCATGTCCGTATCGGTAAGCTTTCCTGACATTATGTATTATGATTCGGCTTGGATTGAATACGAATAGAGAACAGGGGTTTGAATGTCAAAGCGCTTGATTTCATTTCTCACGCTAATATTATTCTTAGCAACTCTTCTCTCATTCGCTGCTGGTTATTTTGCGCGTGAGATCTGGCCGCTCCCTTCAGAACAGATACTCCTTTTAAAGGAAGCCAGGCGACTCCTAGGGATGCATTACCTCGACCCTCTGCCGGATGACCTGGAGCTTGAGCGGGGGATGATTCATGGCATGATGGGGGTATTACCTGATCCTTATAGCAGATACGTTGAACCTGCAACACACGAAATTCAAACGGATGATCTAGCAGGAGAATACGCGGGTATAGGAGCAGAAATTTCCAGAGGCGAGCGAGGCCAGTTCTACCTTGTCCCAATTGAAGATGGACCCGCTGAAGCTGCAGGTATCCTCGAAGGTGACGTTCTACTTGCTATAGATGGTGTGTTGATTAATGAAGACACCACGCTTGAGTCAGTTATCACCCGTATTCGCGGGCCCGAAGGCTCAGCGATCCGCTTGACAGTGGCTGCACGAGATCCCAAGCAGGCCAACCTTGAGTTTGAAATCACTCGTGCTATTATCCCCCTACCCTCGGTAATGCACTACCTCCTCCCCGAAGAACCATGGGTTGGGGTTATCAACGTTCGTCGCTTCAGTGAAAAAACTCCAGGTGAACTCGAGAAGGCCTATAAGGAATTAATTAATCGAGGGGCTAAATCTATCATTCTCGATTTAAGGGATAATTCCGGTGGGCTGCTCGATGCATCTATAGAATCATCACGGTTATTTCTCGAGGATGGGCTCGTTGTGGTAGAAGAGCGTAGTGGAATGGAGAGCCAGATCTTCTATGTTCACGAGAGAGGATTGGCATCAGAGATGCCCATGGTCGTTCTGGTGAATGCCAGGACCGCGAGCGCAGCGGAAGTAGTGGCGGCTTCGCTTCAGGACAACGGTCGATCACTATTAATTGGCGAGGCGACTTTTGGCAAGGGATCAGTGCAAGTAATTTTGGAGTTGAGCGATGGATCCAGCCTGCACGTGACGTCTGCTCGTTGGCTTACTCCCAAAGGTAATGTTATTGATAATATAGGCCTTCTTCCAGATATCATTGTTGAACAAAAAGATCCAAACGCGGATAATGGCATTGCTGTTGCTGTAGAATGGTTGCGGGAGCATCGCTAAGATGGCTAAGAAAAAGAAGGATCCGTACAAGACAATCGCCAGGAATAAAAAGGCGACACATGATTACATCCTCGAGGATCGTCTTGAGGCAGGTATTGTATTGCTTGGAACTGAAATTAAATCAGCGAGGTCAGGCAATGTAAGCTTGAAGGAAGCTTACATTCAAATTAGTGGAGAAGAAGCATGGCTTGTGAATGCCCACATTGCGCCATATCAGGCGGCAAGCTTGTTCAATCATGATCCTCGTCGGCGCAGGAAACTCTTATTGCACCGAAGGGAAATATTACGCTTAGATGCCAAAATTCGGCAGCGTGGTTACACAGTTATTCCAACGAGGATGTATCTAAAAAAGGGTCGCGCAAAAGTGGAGATCGCACTAGCCCGCGGGAAACGAAAGTATGATAAACGCAGAGAAATTGCAGAGAAGGATGCAGCCCGCGATATCGAGAGATCCTTTGCGAGGAGAAAACAGTGAAGCCGAAATCTATCGCTTCAATTAATCAACTGCCGGAAAAGGAAAAAGAAGCTATATATACACGATTCATTCCTAAAGAACTGCTCCAGAAGTTCGAGATTCAATCGGATTTCAAGGATACGGAGGGAAGGTCACTTCTTACACTGCGGTTTAACGAAGGCAGCACTGACGTTGTGCTCGACCTGCGACATAAGTACGGGGCCCAAGATCCTCTGCTCTACACGCACCTCACGGACACGATGAATGGTCAGATTCATGTGCTGCTTTACATTGTCAACGACCCTGACTCCCCACGCTTCGGAGTGGATAAAATGCCCGATGGAACGAAAACTGAATTTGGAGTATTTCGCAGGAATCTTGCTGAAGAGGAAAAAGCGCTTAAAGCAGGTCTGGCTCCTGGTCAAGTGCGCCAGGGATTGCGTTTACTGAAGCATGCAATCCCCGCCTTCGATGATTTCATGCAGAGGCTGAGGCATGATGTATATTTCATCGATCCACTCTCCTACCACAATGCGATCGTTTTCGAGCGTTATGGTTTTTCCTATCAAAAAGGTCGACGGTTAATGATACGGATTAATGAGGGATTCACGCCCGAATCTGACCTTTTCTCAAAATTAGATAACTCAACGCCCTTCCGGAAGCCTTCATTCCATCGAAGCATATTGGGAAGAAGCTGGGCAATTCATGACTGCATCCTAGGTGAGCCTTATTCGGATGTCATTATGTACAAAAAAATAGGCCGGAATGCCGGGTTGAACACGTTCCCCAACGCCGAATGGTAAAAATAAAATTGCGTATAGCCTTTTTGTATATTGTAGGTAAATAGAATTCGATATTTAGAGCTACCGATATGGCTATGCGCATTACATAAGCGTAAAATGCTCCTCCCTGTGTTATACTGATGCTAGACAAAAGGGGATGAATGGTATCGACGGAGGTGGAGCGTTACAGGTTGCAAGCCGAGAGGCGCCGAACTCGTTAACTCAGCGCACATACAAGTGCCAATCGCACTGACTATGCTGCTCTACCCGTAGCCGCGTAAGCGGTTTACAAGTAGATCGGCGCTCTCCCAGGAGAGCTCGCCACCTCAAGCTTCGCCCTAGCGGCGCGAGGAATGGCGATCAAAATGTTAGGGCTGGCAGGATTGGATCCACGACAATTCTGTAAGAGCGGGTTTCGGCTCGCAGTGGATAGTTGAGTTGAACGCCTGTCAATCGACGTCATCTCAGCAAAAACAAGGATTGACTATGCTTGTAGACATCTGCTAACTGAATCCTTCGGACGCGGGTTCGAATCCCGCCATCTCCACTAGAAGCCCCTTACGGGGCTTCTCTTTATGGAATTGGATTTTCTAAACGGAAACCGTGCCCCCGTACAGTAATTACGTACTTACACTCTGAATCAACTTCATAGATGCGATCGCGCAATCTTCGTATAAGAGCATCAATCGCTTGGTCGGAAACCCCTATTCCGTCCGTCCCTGGCCAAACATGTGAGGCGATCTCGTCCCTCGTTACAACACCCGAACTTTTATAAAGTAATTCGAGCAGCCGAAATTGCGGTGGTGACAGAGGCGGGTCAATTTCTTGTTCCTTAACCCAGACCCGGTGAGCTTGAACCTCCATTCGCAGACGTCCAATTCCAAAGCGAATGGCTTCATCGACAGAAAGCGGAAGTGTCGCTTCCGAACCGATAAAATTGAGCCTGATTGCAAGAGCTACCTGGATCTCATCCCCATCTTGAAGCGCTATTTTCGATTCAAGACGCACCCCATTCAAATGCGTATGGTTTTTACTGCCTAAATCCTCTATTACGTATCCTTCTGGTGTTTTGTGAATTCGAGCATGATGACGAGATACCTGTCTATCCACTATTACAAGATCGCAGTCTTCACCTCTGCCAATTAGGAACGTTGAATTAACTAATGGCCAACGTTTGCCCTGGAGCTCACCATCAGGTGCAATTAAGAAAGGTACCTCTTCCATTCGATCCTTCATGCTTTCTTTTCAATAAGTCCAGTATCTTTATCCAGAGTATAATTCAATCGCTTTCCATGTGCATAATTTGACTACGCTTGGAAATTCAGTTCGCCAAGCGTTTCCATAGTAATTCTGAATACGTTCCCGAGGTTATATTGCCCGAACCGCTCAAGCCAGGCTATATCCTTAAAGACCGCTACGTCATCAAAAAGCCCATCGGCCGAGGTGGCATGGGTTCGTTATACCTTGCAGATGATAATCGTCTTGCAGGTCGTCGTTGCGCAATTAAAGAAGTTCAGCAAGATTCAGATCTCCCATCTGATATCTTAGAACAAGCTCGCGCTCAATTCTATCGAGAAGCATCAGTTCTCGCCCAACTTGATCACCCCACCCTACCGAAGGTCTCTGATTATTTCTCCGATGAGGATCGTGATTATTTGGTAATGGATTACGTTCCAGGAGATGATCTAAAGACGCTTATGGACCAAGCACGCAGAAAGGGTGAATTCTTACCAATAGATGACATTCTGTCCTGGGGCCAACAGCTCGCGGATGCGCTCGCTTACCTTCACAACCAAGACCCTCCCGTTATCCATCGAGATATTAAACCCAGCAACTTGAAGCTCAATCAGCAAGGGCTGATCAAGCTCGTTGATTTTGGCTTGGTGAAACAATTGGTTCCGGATGAAATAACAATCACGGTTATTCAGGGTCGCGGCACTGCTCTATACACACCCTTAGAGCAGTACGGAGGCGACTCCGGCCACACAGACAAAAGAAGCGATATTTATGCCTTTGGTGCAACGTTCTATCATCTGCTGACCAACACGCCCCCACCCGAAGCGAAGCAGCGGTTCCTCACGCCCGAATCACTCCTTCCACCCAGAGAGATTAACCCATCTATTCCCCGTAGCCTCGAGCAGGTAATCCTGAGCGCCATGGCCCTTCATCCGGATGGGAGGCCGGAAGATATGCTCACCTTGCAGGATATACATCTTCGAGAGCGCCACGTTGACCTCACGATTAACGGAGATAGCTTCTTCCGGGTGAAGGAATGGTTCCAATCTCCAATTGATAGGATATTTCTGAGTGTTGTAATAGCGCTAATGCTGCTTGCAATCGTTACTTCTTTGACGTAAGGTTTTTCTGGCACCAAATCTGTGTAAAAACAAGTGCGGATGCCCCCGTAATAATCGCGACAATGAAACCCGAGAAAGGCCCCATCGCACTCAGTAAACTTGATGCACCCGGAAGATCTAGCGCTAAATAGTTATAACCCAATAAGCCGCCAACTACCGGTATTAAGATGCACCTAAGACGGATCTCTTCTGAGATGTTTTGGCGTATCACAGTTGCATATCCCGCTCCTCCTACCACTGCTAACCCCAATGCCCCAAACACAAGCCCGATAAACCCAAGCTGATTCTCGCCTGGTACTTCTCCTGAATCCTCTCCAGTTGGCGGTCCGGACGTCGGTGTTGGATCGATCGTCTCCAGTGAGGGTTCAATTGTCAATGTCGGTGAAAGTGTTGGCGAAATCAACGTCGCCTGCGCAGGCACATCTACATCAACATTGAACTGCAGGATCTCAGATACTTGAGCTTTTCCACTTTGTGCAGTAATAGACAACAATCCTGTACGTTCCAGAGCAACCTCAGCTCGCGCGATTCCGGCTACAGTAAATGCGTTAATCGTCGCCGCTGAAACTCCCTCGCTTTGCTGCGTAATTATAAAATCTACGGGTGTATTATCTGGAACTGGATTGCGGTTAATGTCGATAATAACCCCCGTTGCGATCTTGAGGACATCTCCTACGCTGTAACCAGTCGGCGGTTCATCCGTTCCTTCTTCGCTACCGCTCTCGATAATTAGTTGAATAATTTGATCGGGACTAGGGGATGTTGCCTCGATCAAGTCATACCCGATGCTTGCTACGCTAACCGGAGAAGCCCCGGGAGCGCTCACTTCCTGAAAGAGCAATTTTGCTGCTACGTCAACAAAAGGCGAAGTGCTATCAAATAGCGTGTGGTAGACATCAATCTTGCTAACATCTGTCGCATCAAGGATATTCGGTGAATCGTGACCGAAAACGATAAGTTTCTTAGAGCTGGCTAGATCCGGTCGTAAATCCAATAAAAGCTTAAGCGCATTTGCACCATATTCTGTGGATCTACTATCTAATACGCTAAAAATTAACCAATCGCTTAAACGCACAGCTTCGTCTATTTCGTCAGAGGAGATTAGAGGAACGACGGGGACATCCGTCGGTGTATCGCCGAGGTAATTTGCTAGATCCGCCATGCTATAGGATCGCAGATTCCAGCTCCCTACCTGACCAGCAGCAGCT
>SOJU01000058.1 GCA_004376465.1 Anaerolineales bacterium
TCCTTTTAGGTAAATCCTTTGGCAAGGAGATACGAATATGGACTATTATAGCCTTATTTCAGCCAACAACTTGAGTGCATGGGCGACGAGACTATTGGGAAGGGATAAACGATGCTTTGGGGAAAATAATCGACCAGGTTTGTTGAGCACATCATTGGATGGGAGAAGATGGAATTGCATTACGAGACTGATTAGATTGATAACCAGATGCGAATGAAAAATTTATCTAGATAAGGTAATAAAATTGAGACCGGGTCAGCAGGAAATGGATGGATAAATCACCACCCCTCGATAGGGTTTCTGTTCATTTGTATACAATTTGTAGTCGTTCGTATACAAAGTGTAACCATCTAGCTAACCTTGCTTAATCCGTTTAACTCTCTTGGTCGAGATCCGTTGGGGTGTGCGTTACGATACCTGGAATGCGCTGGAAATGTTTGGTATCGAAGGTGATCGCAGATGACAGACCTTGCTCTTGCATCCACACGCCATTGTACGCATCCACGAAATCGATGTTTTCATCGGCATAGAGAATCATGGCTCTCGCGATGATCTCCGCATGTTCAACGAATAATCCTGGCGTGTTGAGAATCGCAACGACATGATCCCGCACCACTTCTGACGAGAGTTCATAATAGGATTCTAAAGTCCAAACGATTTCAGCAATGGTGAGGTTGCTCGTATGCAGCTGAAGCTCCCCCTGTTCGGCTCGCATGAGGAGTTGATCAACGGCATAGGCTTGGTCTGGTATATCGTTCGTCAAAAAACGGAGGAAGAGATTTGTGTCAACGAAGTACCTATCCATCGCTAGTTCTCTCCACGACTCGCTTCTTCACATCATCGCGGACATCGTTGAAATCCTCCGGCTGTTTTCGGGGCTCAACACTCCCCCTGCGATCGCGTAGCGTCTGCGTAATCGGCTGCAGGACGATCTCTCCATCCTTCTCCAGGAATAGCACTCGATCACCGGCCTGGAGATTCAGGCGCTCGCGGATCTTTTTCGGAATCGTCGTCTGGCCTTTCGTAGTGATCTTTGAACCAATCATTTCTTACTCTCCACATAATGTATGAATTCTTGCAAATATCATACCATAATCGAATGTCATTACCGCTTGTTCTATTGATTACGGGTACGATGCCCAATATCTCGCTGGAATATGGATGCATGTGTCTGATACCCCTAATTATCGATTGCTAAAGGAAAATCGAAGCTTCTGCGCTGATGGGGAGTTTAATAGTGGTATCGAGCCTGTAAGAAATCTATCCGTTTATCCCGCACCAGATAGACAATGCGGTGCTCTTGAGTTATGCGACGGGACCATGTACCTGGAGACAGGTACTTCAATGGCTCCGGTTTGCCAATTCCAACGAACGGATCACGCAGTATGTCTTCGATGAGTTTAAGTACTCTGAGCGTTGTCTTTCGATCGTTCTTTACCCAGTACTTCAGATCCTCAATAAACTCCGGATGGAAGACGGCTTCGCGATCTTTATTCGTCAAGGTCGACCTCGGCCGAGAGCTCTTCAATCGTCATCGTCTGTCCCCCACCCTTAAGCGCCCTGGCGAGTGCTTCAAGTAAACGCGCTGCATTCGCTGGCGATCGAAGAAGATGCACCGCCTCGATGAGGCTTGCCAATTCGTCCGCGGCGATTAGCGCAGCAGGCTCTCCACCACGGCGATTGATGATGACCACTTCCCTATTTTGAGTCACGTCATCCAGGAGCGAGGCAAGCTTCTGTCGTGCTTGAGAATAGCTAATTTCAATCGTCATTTTGTCACTCCCTACTTGTACAACAGTATTGTACAAGTAATTAGAGCCCTGTCAATGCTAGAGCTCCAACCCTGCACTTCCTAAGTAATCATGTTGTTGCCGATTTTCTTTGGTCTCGGAATCTCGATGAAATTGATTGCAGATAAGATGGATCGTCGGAGGCACTCAACTGTCGAAGGTTTATATTAATCATCTCGCTCTACTTATGCATCCATACAATCAGGATACCAATCTGCTGCGCACGGCGAGCGTAAACCTCTTTACGGGCGGGACTCGAGCCAGCAACAAAATCAGCACAATACCCATCCAAATCCACGGTTCAACCACTCCCTGCTTAACCAACCAGACGAAATGCACCGTCGCCAAAAATCCGGCCACATAGGCTAACTTGTGGAGCTGGTTCCATCGTTTCTTCAGTCGACGTTTCCACCCCTGAGTAGAGGTAATGGCCAATACAAGTAGTATCAAACCCGTCGTCAACCCGACAATGGCAAAGCGTTTTTCAAGCAGGGCTTCCTTGATCAAGGCCAGGTCAAAGAAATAATCTACGCCGATGAAGATCGAAAAATGGATGCTCGCATACATGAAGCTGTACAACCCTAACGGGCGGCGCAGCTTTAAAAGGGGTTTATAGTTGAGAATAGTGCTCACTGGGGTGCAGGCTAACGAAAGCACCAGCAAGACCAGCGCGGTTTTCCCTGTTCGCAGCGTCGCTTCGCGGATGATGTCGGCGCCGAGATTATCATGCGTTAAATCCCACAACAGTATGGTCAGAGGAACCCAAACACCGATGTAGGTGATGATCTGCAGGGGGTGGAATCGACGACGTTTCATCAAAATAGCATCACGGAATAGGTGAGCAGAAATCTAGAACAGTCCGCCGCTCACCCGGTACGGTTTCCTCCCTTTAGAAATTTATGGCCAGGTCCATCCCGGAATATAGGTGGGCAACTTCGTCGGTATAGCCATTGAACATCAACGTCTCCCGCCGGCCGAGCTCCCCAATGCGGCGCTCCGAACTCTGCGACCATCGAGGATGGTCGACTTCAGGGTTGACGTTAGCATAGAAACCATACTCGTTCGGGGCGGCATTCATCCACAGTGAAATCGGCATCT
>SOJU01000067.1 GCA_004376465.1 Anaerolineales bacterium
TTTGCCGCCGGTGACGAAATCGTCGTGGATGTCGAGGAAGATGAGATTATTCTTCGCCTCGCTACCGACGAGCCGGAGGACGAGCCTCAAGCAGCCGTGGCTGCGGGGTGAACGGAATTCCCTGAGAATGACCCAAGGGCCCGACTTCATGTCGGGCCTTTTGTTTCCTGGCCGCGAGCTAACCGTATAATCTTGATGAGGTGGATGAGTGGCAAAAACTCGAACGCAATATATCTGTCAGGAATGTGGGCGGACGGCGCCGAAAGCTTTGGGGCGGTGCCCGCAGTGCGGCGCTTGGAGCAGTATGGTTGAAGAAATTGTAGCGCCCCCACGGCAAAGAAAACGCAGCCCCGGGTTGCAGAGTACGAGTACGCCGAAGCGCTTGTCTGAAATAGCAGGTGATCAAGAGGAAAGGATTCCTCTGGGGATTGAGGAGTTTGCTAGAGTTCTCGGCGGCGGGATTGTCCCCGGATCGGTGGTTTTGATCGGTGGTGATCCCGGGATTGGGAAATCGACATTGCTGTTGCAAATGGCACTCGCAATGTCTGAGCGCGAACGTGTTCTCTATGTCTCCGGTGAGGAATCCGAGCGCCAGATAAAGACGAGAGCCCATCGACTTACTCAATCTGACACGCTTCCCCAGGAGTTGTTCGTCCTGGCCGAGACTGATCTGCAGTTAATTACGCAGCACACCGAGCAGGTGGCACCGAGCGCATTGGTAATTGACTCGATTCAGACGATGCACTTCTCCGAACTTGAATCGAGCGCCGGTTCTATAACCCAGGTTCGGGAGTGTGCAGCCCAACTTCAACGCCTGGCAAAGTCTTCCGGGATTGCCGTCTTCCTTGTTGGACACGTGACCAAGGAAGGAGCGATCGCTGGTCCGCGCGTGATGGAACACATCGTCGATACCGTGCTTTATCTAGAAGGTGATCCCTACCATGCCTATCGCATCCTGCGCTCGGTGAAGAATCGCTTCGGTCCGACTACCGAAGTTGGTGTTTTTGAAATGCAGCAACACGGGTTGGTTGAAGTACCAAATCCTTCTGAGGCATTTCTCGCCGAGCGTGTTGTGAACGCCCCGGGTTCGGCCGTAGCGGTGACGATGGAGGGCACGCGCCCTCTTCTGGTCGAGATTCAGGGCCTCACCAGCAAGACATCGTTTGGACACCCCCGTCGTACAGCCAATGGCATCGACATTCAGCGTTTGCTCCTCACCGTCGCCGTACTCTCAAGGAGGGTTGGTATTCGACTTGACGACCAGGATGTCTTTATCAATGTTGTGGGCGGGATGCACATCAGTGAGCCGGCTGCAGATCTGGCAACTGCAATCGCGATTGCCTCCTCGCTGGCAGATAAACCAATTCCTGCGGATGTCGCCCTCATCGGTGAGGTCGGCCTCACGGGTGAGTTGAGGGCGGTAGCGCAGATCCCTGCACGCCTGCATGAGGCAGCAAAACTTGGTTTCAAGCGGGTTGTGATTCCCAAGCAGGTGCGCGGAGAACCTCCTGCGCCTACAGGGTTGGAGATCATAGCCGCGCGTTCTGTGAGGGAAGTATCCGCGCTGCTTTTAGTGTGAAAATCAGCGATGCCGAACCCGTAATGCGCCGATTACTAGCCCGAATGGGCGTACGTGAACCTCATATTCACCTCTCATTAACCATTTTCAATAGGCGAACCCGCAATTATCAGGTTTGTTCCATTGCCTCGCGGTGCGTCAACCCTCATAAAGTCTTTAAGGTTAGGCGAAGCTTAGCAAATGGATGTTTGTAAAGTTTTTATATCCGCAGATGTGGGGGTCTGATTGGCGAAGTAGTATGTATCTAGGGATGCGGAAAGAGCTGATGACTTACTGGATTTCCAAAAGGAAAATCGGAGCCGAATCTTTCTTTAACATTACCTGACCTTAAAACTTTAAAAGTTTTTAGGTTCAGGGCGGCTTAGCTATTGTAGGTGCGGCCGCGATTTGCTAGAATCGAGTAGCTGTGGGAGAGAGAATTTTCAGCGAAGAAGGAGGATCGCCCATGGTCCTCCAAACATCGCACTGGATTGGCAGATCGTTTCCTCAACGACGGCAGACCAACCTGCGATTTACCAACTGGGTGAAAACCCGCACATTTGAAAATGGCAAACGCCCGACACCAGGAAATGTATGGAAACGATTCGGGCTCCTTGGAGGAATGAATGAACGCGGAGCGACACTGGCAGGCAGCGCTCGGCCAAATGCAGATGGAAATGCCGCGAGCAGCTTACGACACCTGGGTTCGTGACGCGGAGTTTATCGCCTACGAAGACGGAAATTTCATCATCGGTGTGCAAAATGCCTATGCCCGTGATTGGCTTGAAGATCGCCTGCTATCCACCGCAAAACGCGTTCTAACCGGAATCCTCAGCCGAACAGTTGGCGTGAAATTCATCGTCTGGCAAGGGGAACCATCCATCGACGAACAACTCGAACCGGCATTAGACCCACCTGCGCTTTGTGACGATCGCGACCGGCTCGCGTCCTCGATTAACAATCGATACACCTTCGAGACATTTGTCGTCGGGAAAGGCAACCGGTTGGCGCACGCTGCCGCGCAGGCTGTCGCAGAGAGTCCGGCGAAAGCCTATAATCCATTGTTTCTCTACGGTGGTGTTGGGCTCGGGAAAACACATCTGCTGCACGCGATAGGTCATGAGTGCCTCGACGCGGGATTACAGGTCCGCTATGTTTCCTCAGAGGAGTTCACAAACGATCTGGTCGATGCCATTCGCTCGAGAAACACGGCAGTTTTTCGCGAACGCTATCGCAGAGTTGATGTCCTTCTGATTGATGATATTCAGTTCATCGCCGGTAAGGAAGCGACCCAGGAAGAGTTCTTCCACACTTTTAACACACTCCA
>SOJU01000272.1 GCA_004376465.1 Anaerolineales bacterium
AAGCTAGATTTCCGTTGTCATCTTCAGGTCAATCCTGTGAGGTTTCAAGATCAACGGGGAGCCAAACGGAGAAGCACGAGCCTTTCTCGGGTTTTCCTTCGCTGGATACGGTGATGTGACCGCCATGGCGGTGGATGATCTCGTCGCATATCGCTAAACCCAAACCCGTCCCTGGCGCACCCGTCGATTTGCTTGCAGCACCCCGAAAAAAACGTGTAAAGATTTCGGATTGTTCATCAAGCGGGATGCCCAGCCCCGAATCTTCGACCTCCACAATAATCCAGTCCATAGATGCCTCAGATTCGGACCGAGTACGGAGGGTGATCTCACCGCCCTCCTGCGTGTAATTCATCGCGTTGGTCAGGAGATTTGTAAACACCTGGCTGAGCAAGCGTTCATCCCCCAGGATTTCGGGCAAGTCAGAAGCAGTTATTATTTCAAGCTGTAATCCTTGCTTCGCGGCGAGAGATCTTCGATCCTCTGCAAGGGAGCGAAGCAGATCATTCACATTCATGGGTCGTCGGTAAAGCTGTGTGGTACCAACGTCGATGCGCGAAAGTGAGAGTAAATCGTCGATGAGATTCGCCAGACGATCGCTCTCCCGTGAAAGGGTTTTTAAGTACCGCTCTGTTTTACCCCTGTCCTTAACGCGGGCAATAAGATCGAGATACAGCCTGATGTTCGTCAGCGGCGTGCGCAGCTCGTGCGATACATCAGAAACGAAACGCGATTTTAAGCGGTCAATTTCCTTTAGCGCGCTGATGTCGTGGTAGACACTCACGTAATTAATGACTGTCCCTGTTGGGCTCAGGACGGGAGTGATCGTGAGTGCGGCTTCATATGTGGATCCGTCTTTTCGCCGGTTGGTGACTTCGCCCTGCCAGGTAGTTCCCTGAGCGATGGTTTCCTGCATTTCGGAATAAAATGCATCATCGTGTTTGGCGCTCTGGAGGATATCCGGGGTTTTTCCGAGAGCTTCCTTAAAAGAGTAATTATTCAGCCGTTCCCAGGCGGGGTTGACGAATTGAATCGACGCCTCGGCGTCTGTAACCATGACTGCATCGCCGATGTGCCCGAGGATGGCGTCCAGTCGATCACGTTCGGCTTTAAGCGCTTCTTCAAGCTCTATTCGTTCAGAGATGTCGGTGACAAGTCCAGTGAGCCCTTGGGGGTTTCCCTCTTCGTCGGTGATCAGGCTGACTCCGACAAGGGTTGGTATTGTGCGTCCGCTGGGGGTTTGAAACTCAAGTTCATACGCTTCTGTCGGTTCACGCTTTCCGCGTATTCGCTGATCAAAACTCTCAAGAAGCTGTCCAAGCTGTTTCGGCTGGTAAAAACTTAGCGAATCAAAGCGTTTGCCGATGAGGTCCTCAATTTCCGTCTCAAACATGGAGGCAAGGGCTTGATTGCCATATAGAATGCGCCCTTCGAGATCGAGTTGAAAAATCCCGGATTGAGCACTTTCCACTAAGGAGCGGTAGCGAGCCTCTGACAGAGACAGCTCACGCGTGCGTTCTTCGACCTGCAATTCTAGCAGCTGTGCCTGCGCTTCGATCTGCCCGAAGAGGTTCGCGTTCTCAATCGAAACCGCTGCTTGAGCCGCGAATGCGGAAAGCAGGTCAAGATCTTTGTCCGTGAATGGGCGGTCTAAACCGAGCCTGCGGACGGTCATTGATCCCAGCGTCCGTTGGCGAATGGTAAGCGGCACGATCGCCAGGCATTCGGGTTCATCTTCCGGGGTTCCGGGCACTTGAATGCTGTTGGGATCTGCCGTCGGGTCGTTGATCACGATAGGTTGCCCGCGCTCGATTACGCCGCCGGTCATGCCCTCACCAACCTTAAACTCGAACGCTAGGAGCTCCTCCGCATTTGGTTCTCGGGCGACGACGCAACGAACCGTACCCGTGTCATAATCCACCAGGTGGATGCGGCTGCCATCACAGTCCAGCAAATGATTCGCCTGTGTTGCGATCTCGTCGAGTACGGTTTCTGTGTCGAGGGAGGCGGAGATCGAGTGGGCGGTGTAGATTAGTGCCTGCGATTCTTTTGCAAGGCGCTGCGCCTCGCTGAAAAGGCGGGCGTTCTTTACAGCAACTGCGGCAATCTCGGCGATGGATTCTATCTGGGCAAGGTGTTCGCGCGTGAATTTGCTATCCTTGGATCGCCCGAAGAACGCCATCCCGCCGACGACATCATCCCCCGCGATGAGCGGCACACCTAACAGCGCACGAACCCCGGCTTCCACAGCGGGCTTCAGGGCATCTAGATGCTCGCTGTAATCTTCCAGCAGCATCGCTTTACGTTCTTTTAAAGTGATCCAAATCAAACCGCTGCCCTGGGGGGGCATTTTCTTCATTTTCTCGGGAACACCAAAGCTGTAGGGGAAGGTCAGGGTTTCCCCATCCGGTTCGATGAGGGCAATAGCCCCCGAATCGGCGCCCGTTATTTCTTTACCGAACTGGAGGATGCGCTCCATTACAGAGGGGAGATCGAGATCGCTGGTGAGCATCTCGGCAACCTGAGTCCGCAGATGTTGAATCGCTAATGATGATTCGATCGCTTTTCGGTTTCGGACGCGGTCGAGTGAGATCGAGACATGATCGGCAAGCGCAGAAATCAAGGGGACGTCGTCGGCCGTAAGCCATTCCGCAGTTACGGTGATGGCTCCGACTGGTTCGTCGTTTAATATAAGCGGTGCGAAGATAACGTTGCCGGGTCCGAGGATTTTTAGGATAGAGGGGAGTAAGGATGCCGGCGCGGACGGTATCACTTGGGAGAGAACTTTGCGCCTATCATCGGAAAAGGCGGCTTGCTTCGTTGAAAATATCTCTCGGAAAAGATCAACGTTGGCAGGGTCAATTTCGTGATCGGCGATCCCAATGCCGGTAATCTTCTTGAGTGCTTTTGCTGCAGCAGATGCTAATGAATGGGTTTTAAACACCAGACGACCATTCGGTAACAAGAGAACCAGGGTTCCTCGAAGGCCGAGATGCTGAAGCTCGTCCGTTACGGCGCGGATGACATCATCTTCGCTCGAAGTATCCTGACGGGCCACGGCAGCGGTCGCACGCAGGATGGAAGCTAAGATTGTCTCGTGGGTAGTCTGTTTCTTCGCTTTTGCCAAGGCAATTAACTCATTGGACTGAGGTCGGGTTTAGTGTATCACGGTTGGGGTTATGGATACCATATAGGCGCCTCGATCGATGGGGCCGGAGCGCGCTCAATCGAGGAAGCCATTGTCTCGGTACCAGGTATAGGCATCTTCTATAGCGGATTGATGTGTTCGCGGCGCTGGCACAAACAGTTCGCGCTGCGCCTTACGGCTGTCATAGTAAAAATGCAGTCCGGTCAGGCGGAACATATGTCCGCGCAGAGGGATGCCTATTATCCGCCCAAGTAATTCGGCGGGGCTTGAGAGGGTTCGAAGAGCCCAGCCGGGGATGTGCCAGCGCGGGCGGGGCGCGCCGACGACCTCCGCAACCGTGGTGAGCAGCTGTTCATGGGTGATGTTTTCCCCGCCGAGGATGTAGCGCTCCCCCGACACTCCCTGTTCTAGGGCGGCAAGGTGGCCGGCGATTACGTCATTGATGTGAATCACATTGAGTCCGCCCGGGGGGATGGGCGGTCGCCTGCCGCGGGCCATATGCATGACGATGGCGCTGGAGGTGAGATTTTTATCCCCGGCACCGATGATTGAAGCAGGGTTGAGAATGATGGTATCGAAACCCTCGGCAGTAGCGCTCCGAACCTCTTCCTCGGCGCGGTGTTTTGCGTACCCATAGGGCCACTCCTCGGCGGTGTAGTTCCAGGCGTGGCGCTCGTCCATAATGGGCAGAGTCTTGTTGGATTCCGCGGCGCGCTCGGGAACGCCCAGGGCGGCGACGGAGGAGGTGTGAATGAAACGCCGAACCCCGCATTGCCGGGCGGCGGAGAGGATATTGTGGGTGCCCTCGACGTGGCTGGCGGCCATCTCTTCGGCGTCGGTCCAGCTTCCGACACGACCGCCGCAGTGGTAAACAACCTCGATGTCTCGTGCGGCGAGGGCGAGCGAATCGGGCTCGAAGAGATCTCCCTCTACTAGTTCGGCGGGGACACCTTCTAACAACGCCAGCGAACTGGTGGGTCGGTGGAGAGCGCGGACCCGATGGCCTTGTTCTGCTAATGCTCGGCAAAGGTGTGAGCCGACAAAGCCGGTCGCTCCGGTTACCAGGATATTCATCTTTGGAACTTCCTCCGCTGGGTATCTTGTTATTCGATTATCAAGTTTACTTGAAAGCTAGAGCTTCTGGAAATCATCGGCTTTATTGCGTCTGTTAAGCACAGGGTTGTCATTGGGAGAGGACGCTGCACGCACCTTCCGCTGGGAGTAATCTCTAAACTGCACTCCGGCGATTTCCTGACTTCGGATTCGGTGAAATCTGTACAAGCCATGTGGGACCTGATACACTCCCGACCGGGTATCGGATTTCACAAACTGCGGAGGGTTCATGTCTCTACTTTCCAACTGGAAGGAAGTACTCGAAACCGTAAATCTATCACCTGACAAGGAGATGGATGTCGTCAGTAAGTGGTTGATCATCACCCGGGCGGCGGTTTTTTCGATGACGATCACCTCGGGCTTGATCGGGGGATTGCTTGCGGCGGCACTTAGCGAACACTTTAATTGGTACCACTTCGGATTAGCGCTGGTGGGCTTGGTCCTCGCGCATGCTGCCAACAACATGATCAACGATTACTTCGATCTTGAGGCCGGCGTTGACACAGATGAGTATGCCCGAGCGCAATACTCCCCCCACCCAATACTGAGCGGCATGGTCAGTAAACGCGGTTTACTCACCGCAATCCTGACGGTTAACCTGATCGATCTGGCGATCCTTATCTACTTCGTCATCAGTATGGGTTGGCAGGTGTTGATTTTTGCCCTAGCGGGTCTCTTCATCAGCGTGTTCTATGTAGCCCCACCGCTAAAACTCAAGCACCATGGCCTGGGCGAGCCAGGCGTCTTCTTGGTGTGGGGACCCTTGATGATTGGGGGCACCTACTTCGTTACTTCAGGTGAGATGCCATCGCCTGGGGTCTGGCTGGCGTGCGTGCCGTATGCGTTGATCGTCACCACCGTGCTCGTTGGAAAACACATTGATAAACGCGAGCTGGATGAGGTAAAAGGGATACGCACAATCCCGGTGATCACCGGCGATAAAGCATCTCTTTGGCTGAACCAGGCGTTGATGATAGGCTACTACCTTATCGTTTCGATTCTCGTCCTCACTGGCACGCTATCGGTATGGGTCCTGCTGGTCTTTTTCGCCATACGACGCTTGGTGATGGTGTTGAAAATCTACAACGAGCCAAAGCCGAGCGAGCCGCCCCCGGACTACCCGGTCTGGCCGCTCTGGTTTGTCTCTGCAGCTTTTCATCACGGCAAGCTTGCGGGCGGGTTATTCGTGCTCGGGTTGATCCTGAACCTAATTCTCCCCTTAACACTAAATCTATTCTAAGCGCAGGAGTTCTAGAAACCAGCAGAGGGTGTCCATGATTGGACACCCTCTTTTTGTTAATCCGTTTAATAGTGAGAATAACCCACTTAAGTCAGCAGGGGGGTTATTCCTGACCAAGAAGTAATTTCACATATTGCGCCCGTTCGAATGCAAAGGGGTCATCAGTCTCTCTCTGACTCATCTTGCCGCGGAAGTCGTCAAGTTTCTTATAGTCGTGCTCATCCATCCACCCTTCCAATTCGCGGATCATTGTCGAGATGTAGGGGACCCCTTGTGTATGTAAAGCGGATGCGGTCTGCACGATTTGTGCGCCGGCGAGGAACGCCTTGGCGGCGTCTAACCCCGAATGGACACCGGTGTTCAAGGCTAGGTCGGTCTTCACCCGTCCGTACAGCAGCGCTACCCAGCGCAGAGGCAATTTCATCTCCTCGGGCGAACTGTATACCATCTCAGATATCAGCGTCTCAGTTTTTGGGTCGATATCTGGCTGCAGGAAGCGGTTGAAGAGCACCACAGCTTTCGCCCCGCGCTTGTCCACTTCGGACACCACGTTTGCGATCGATGTATAGAAAGGGCTGAGTTTGACGGCTACGGGGATATCGACCTCAGCGATTACGGCTTCAACGATCTCGTACAGCTGCGCCTCAAGAACCGCGCCGTTGATCTTTTGATCGGCGGCGACGGCATAAACATTGAGCTCCAGCCCATCCACACCAGTAGCTTCAAGCTGTTTGGCGTACTTAACCCAGTTACCGGAGGAGACGGCATTTAGGCTGGCGATAAGTGGCATTTTAACTTCTTTGCGTGTCTCTTCGATCCACATGAGATGCTCGTCCGCCTTACCGTGCTCCAAATCCGGGAAATAGGAGAGCGACTCGGGGAAAATATCGGCGCCCACCGAGAGTTCTTCTTCAAGGCGCAGCGCGTCCATGAGAATCTGCTCCTCGAAGAGGGAGCGGATCACAAGCAAGCCCGCACCGGCTTGTTCAGCGAGCTTGATCTGGTCGATGAAGCTGGATATCGAACTCGCAGCGACGACGATCGGCGAGTTTAATTCGATGCCCATATAGGTTGTTTTTAAGTTTGGCATAAGGCCTCCATGAAGGTTTCTTTCATCAAAACCAGGGGTCGCTACATAGGAACGCGCTATAATAGTAACAGGTATCCTCCGGATTTGGATGACATTTACACTACTACCGCACCAGACGGAACAATAGACTCATTTGGATAGCCAAAGGGTTCTGCGCGCTTATGCGCAACCCTCTATGCTCACATTACAATGGTTCAAAAGGAGTGCAAAATGGCGACAAAAAAAGCCAAGCGTAAGCTTGTACCCTACGATGGGAATGCCGCAGCCGCGCATACTGCTTACGCAACGAACGAGGTTATTGCAATTTATCCAATTACTCCATCCTCACCGATGGGGGAGATCGCCGATGAGAAGGCCGCGCGAGGTGAGCCAAACATCTGGGGGATGGTGCCCAGCGTAACAGAGATGCAAGCTGAGGGCGGCGCCGCTGGCGCAGTTCACGGCGCGCTGACCACAGGCGCCCTGACGACGACTTTCACGGCTTCACAGGGCTTACTGTTGATGCTGCCCAACATGTTCAAGATAGCAGGGGAACTGACGCCGGCTGTCTTCCACATCGCCGCTCGCTCTGTCGCCGCGCAGGCGCTATCGATATTCGGCGATCACAGCGACGTGATGGCCGCCCGCTCGACGGGCTGGGGACTGCTCTCCTCCAATAACCCCCAGGAGGTGATGGACTTCGCCCTCATCGCCCAGGCGGTGGCGCTCGAATCGCGCATTCCTTTCCTGCACTTCTTCGACGGCTTCCGTACGTCCCACGAGATTGAGAAGATCGAAGAACTTACCCATGATGATATGCGGGCGTTAATCGACGATGATTGGGTCTTGGCGCACCGCTTACGGGGGCTTTCACCAGATCGCCCATCCATCCGTGGGACTGCCCAGAACCCAGATGTGTTCTTCGCCGCGCGCGAGACTGTTAATGCCTATTACAAAAAAGTGCCTGGGATGGCTCAGAGAGCGATGGACCGCTTCGCGGAGGTCGTCGGGCGCGAGTACCAGCTCTTCGATTATGTTGGTGCACCAGACGCTGAGCGTGTCGTGATCATGATGGGCTCTGGCGCGGACACCATGCATGAAGTGGTGGAATATCTCGCCGGACAGGGAGAAAAAGTTGGGTTAATAAAAGTGCGTCTATACCGCCCCTTCAGCGGGGAGGCACTGCTTAAAGCTCTACCGAAATCAGTTAGGCACGCCGCCGTGCTCGACCGCACGAAGGAACCAGGCGCGGAAGGTGAACCGCTTTACCTGGACGTCCAGAACACAATCAGCGAAGCCGTAGTAAATGGGGACATCGCCGAAAGCGAGAGGCCCATCATCGTCGGTGGTCGCTATGGTTTGGGATCAAGGGAATTCAACCCCGGCATGGCGAAATCCGTGTTGGACAATCTGACTGCGAAGAAGCCGAAGAACCACTTTACTGTAGGCATCGTCGATGACCTCACGCACACAAATCTCGAGTGGGATGACGCCTTCTCTTCGGAGGGTGAGGAAGTCCACCGGGCCATGTTTTACGGTCTGGGCGCTGACGGGACTGTGGGCGCGAATAAGAACTCGATCAAGATCATCGGTAAAGCCACCGATTATTACGCCAAGGGGTACTTCGTCTACGACTCAAAGAGATCGGGCGCGATGACTATATCCCACCTGCGCTTCAGCCCGAACCCGATCAGAAGCACCTACTTGATCCAGCAGGCGGGATTCCTGGCGTGTCACGCGTTCCACTTCCTGGAGCGCTACGACATGCTCAAGAATCTCAAACCGGGCGGCACCTTCCTGCTGAACAGCTCCTACCCCGCGGATGAGGTGTGGGATCACTTGCCTGCTGAGGTGCAAAAGGCATTGATCGACAAGCAAGCGAGCTTCTATGTCATCGATGCTTACTCGTTGGCGAAGTCGCTCGGGTTGGGTGGACGCATCAACATCATCATGCAGACCGCTTTCTTCGAGATCTCTGGCGTACTGCCGGAGGAGCAGGCGCAGGACATGATCGAGATGGCAGTCGAGGATACCTATGGCAGCAAAGGCAAGGCGGTCGTCGATATGAACGTGAAGGCCTCCAACCTGGCTCGAGAGCGGATTCACAAGGTCGATTTGCCGAAGAAAGTGACATCCAAACTTGGCATGCTTCCACCTGTTCCCGCGGGCGCCCCCGAGTTTGTGCAAAAGGTGACCGGCGAGATGATTGCCCGTCGAGGCGAGGAAATTCCTGTTTCCCTGTTGCCAAACGATGGCACGTATCCCGTCGGCACAACCCAGTATGAAAAGCGAAACGTAGGGCTCGAGATCCCGGTCTGGGATCCGGAGGCGTGCATCCAGTGCAACCAGTGCGCCTTTGTCTGCCCGCATGGCACGATCCGGCCCAAGATCTACGATGCTTCTCTCGCCAATGGTGGCGCACCCGAAGGCTGGCAGGCTGTGCCGGCAAAGGGGCGCGGCGTGGAGAATATGATGTATACCTTGCAGGTGGCGCCGGAGGATTGCACCGGCTGCGGCAATTGCGTCCATATATGCCCGGCGTTTGCTAAGGATGCGGAGGGTCAGAAGACGGAACGCAAAGCGATTAATATGGCGCCCCAGCCGCAGCTCCGAGAGCAGGAAGCTGCAAAGTGGGATTACTTCCTCACAATCCCCGACCCCGATCCGGCACTGTTCAACCGCTTCACCACCAAGGGCTCGCAGTTCTTGCCCACAATGTTCGAATTCTCCGGTGCTTGCGCAGGGTGCGGCGAGACGCCGTATGTCAAGCTGCTCACCCAGCTTTTCGGGGATCGCGCCATCATCGCCAATGCAACCGGTTGCACATCCATCTTCGGCGGCAACCTGCCGACAACACCCTATGCGCCACGCTTCGACGGCAGGGGTCCGGCCTGGTCGAACTCGCTATTTGAAGACAACGCCGAGTTCGGCATGGGCATGCGCCTCACCGTCGACAAATTGACGCAATTTGCCAGGGATCTGCTGGACACTGCCAAGCTAAATGGCAAAGGAGAGTTGGCGAAGGAAATTCTGGACGCCGACGTCTCAACCCAGGAGGGGATCGAAGTTCAGCGCGGTCGGGTTGACGAACTCAAGGCGCTTCTCGAGAAGCAGAAAGATCCGCAGGCGGAGCGGTTGTTGAGCATCGCCGACTTCTTGGTTCCCAAATCTGTCTGGATATTGGGCGGCGACGGTTGGGGATATGACATCGGTTACGGCGGGCTAGACCACGTGCTGGCCTCGGGCAAGAACGTGAACGTCCTCTTGCTGGACACCGGTGTGTATTCCAACACCGGTGGTCAGGCCTCGAAAGCTACACCGCGCGCCGCAGTGGCAAAGTTCGCAGCTGCGGGAAAGGACATGCCCAAGAAGGATTTGGGTGCGATCGCTATGACCTATGGCAACATCTATGTGGCCCAGGTCGCGTACGGCGAGAACATGACCCAGCTGGTGAAGGCGATGAGCGAAGCCGAGTCCTATGATGGCCCCTCGCTAATCATCGCCTACGCTCACTGCATCGCCCACGGCATCGACATGACCACGGCCACAGATATTCACACCGATGCTGTAAAAAGTGGTTTCTGGCCGCTTTTCCGCTACGACCCACGGCTGGGTGACCAGGGTAAAAACCCGCTGCAGCTCGACTCAAAGGTGCCGACCGAGGACATCGAGACCTTTATGTACAAGCAGAATCGCTTCCGGGCACTGCGCCAGTCCGATCCGGATCGGGCAGGGAAGTTGCTGGGGGCGCTCCGCGAGGATGTCATCACCCGCTGGAAGTTCTACGAGCAGATGGCCAACCTCGATATCTAAGAA
>SOJU01000030.1 GCA_004376465.1 Anaerolineales bacterium
GGCTTCAGGGTAAGCCGTAAATCTTCGATAATGGCGAAATCTCTGATGTGAAGTTCGTTTAGCATGTCGTTATCTAGAGTTTGATTGCCCCAAGCCGGTAGTACATCGTACTGATGATGAAAAAACCGTATCCTAGAGGCCAAGCGAAGCTTAAGAGCATGGCGCCAATGAAGCCCGGCTCAAGGTCGACGCCCAATGCGAAATAAGTGAAGAAGGGAAACAAGCGGAAGCCCAAATAAAGAAGCACCCCCAGGATGCCGCCAACGATGCTTGTTATCGTGAGTTGGAGGCTGCGGCGCTTTTTCACAGCAAAGCGTATAAGTTCGGCAATGCCACCGCCGACGATCGGGGCAACAAACAGCCCCCAGAATCCAAGGAGGGCCAGAAGCGCTGTAGCAATACCGACGGAAATCAGCGCAATTACACCGGCGACAGGAAGATCAATTGCAGTGGATGTTTCGAAAACTTTATGATGCCCGCGAATACACTCGCGGCAGCGATAACCAACCGGGGTTTGCACGGCGCATTTAGGACAGATGGGTTTATCGCAGTGGTTGCACCGCAGGGCTGTTTCCACCTTGGGGTGGTTGGCACAAGTGAGCGAATGCTCTGTCATGTTATCTGGCTCGCGGAGGGGTTTTGGTTCATATGGGATGTCAAATTTCGATAGAAATAATCCGGATCCTGAAAGCGCACAAAGAGGGCAACATATTCGCTGGCGCAGGCTCTAACAATATCTCGGTCCTGTAATTGAACTGGTTCATGGCCATCCATGCTCAGGGAAGCCAGGTGGTCTGTTTTTACTTCAATAGATACTACGGAGCCTTCATGCAGCACGATCGCTCGATCAACAGAAAGGTGAGGAGCGATGGGAACGAGCAGGATATTACGTAATTTCGGAGGGAGGATCGGACCCCCGGCGGCGAGCGCGTATGCCGTCGAGCCGGTTGGAGTGGACACGATCAAGCCGTCGGCGACGTAAGTCGTCAGGGGATGCCCATCGATCTCGGCTGTGAGGAACACCGGGCGAACCATCTCGCCGCGCCCGACAACGCATTCGTTCAGTACATCCCACGAGCCAAGCAGTTCATCGCCCCGCAGGTGTTCGGCGCGAAGCATCATCCGGGTTTCGAGCCAGTAGTCACCGCTCAGGAGTCTCTCCAGGGCGGGCTTCCAATCATTACGGCCGATTTCAATAAGGAATCCCAGTCCGCCAAGGTTAATTCCCAGGATAGGCACGTTGTTTGGGGCGCATAGGTGGACAGCGCGCAGCATGGTGCCGTCTCCGCCAAGAGCGATCATTAGGTCGAAGTCGCCGGCGTTAACTCGGCTGCGAAGTGTTTCGTCAAAAAGCAAGCCTGAATATGCATCCAGGCCCTGGACGGAGAGGAATTCGGAGATATCGCTCGCGGCTTGTTGAGCGCCGTCCATTTTAGGATGGATGGCGATGACGATCCGCTTTGGGGGGGCATCAGGGTTGATCATCGTGTTTATTATAAGCGCACGTCTTATCCTCTGCACACTCAGGCGAGGGATTGGTCACATGATGAAAGGTAGCCGCAGGCTCGACACCTACTCGGGGAATTGTGCGATCGGCCCGGTGATGAATCCTGCGCTTTTCGTATGGTCTCTAAGATTTGTAAAAGGTCCTTCTGTAAAGCGTGGGTGTACTGAAGCTTGTAAGCGCTATCGGCATATTTGAGTATGCCATACGCAGGGCGCTCTCCCGTGGTTGTTTCAACCAGGCGACAGTAGGCGGCTAGTTGTAGTACGTGCGAGCGATGAGGTCTCTGGGGGGCGCGACCGGATTTCACCTCGACCGGTATGCGGCTTCGGCCCCGCTGAACGAGGTAATCAGGTCGCCCGGTCAGGCCCAAATTGGAGTCATACAGAGGTTCGGTAACATGAATAAATCGTGAAGTGTCGAGAGAGATCAGGCGTCCGGCGGGGATTCCAAGTTTTATTAAGCGACGTCGGCTGGACAATATCAGCAGCACTCCCAACATAAGCAATGACAGGATAAGTGCTGGCATAGATCATCCAGAGAGGGTTGAAACGAAAGCGATGGCGGCCAGGACCATGGCGGTGAGGATGGCCAGGAATCCAAGGGTTCGTGTCCACCGCCAGAGAACGACCTGCAGCCCATGATGCTGGTGCCATCGTGTTCCCTGAGCGAGGGATTCTACGTTCTCGGGCGGAATGTCAAGGAGTGAGTACCACCATGCCCGTTGGCAGAACACGAAAGCGGCGATTTCAGATGCCCGGATTGTGTGTGCGCGCAAGATTCAGATTTCCTTAAGTCGCTTCTCGACAGATAGCAGAGCGCGCTTCAACTCACCCTGCTGGAATGTTGTCGTCAGGTCGCCCCGGGTCCGTTCGGTCACGCCCCGTACCATGTCGGTAATCCGCCTCAGATTGTGGGTCAGGGCGTCAGGGAAGTCGATCGTGACAAGCAGACCGTAGATATCATCCATCATTTCCAGGAGGCGCTCCGCCTCCGTCAAGTCATCGCGGCGCAGGACGTCGAGGGTTCGACGGCGGAGTTCTCCCGCCGCTTCGCCAAGGCCTCCCAGCCAGGGAACGAAACCTACTCGCAGTTCTTCGGGTTCGGGGAGCGGTTCGCCGGCGACGAGCCGGTAGACAATGCTCGCCTCGGCAAACTCCTTGAGCGCTGACTGTGTGTATCCCGCTTTGTAGAGATCAGGAAATGGCGCCAGTTCGGTGCTCAGCAGATCGACAAGTTCTGATGCTTCTTTGATGAGATCTTTGGCGAGCTCAAATTCCTCGCGATGAACGGCGCGGATGGCTTTCGAGCAGAAACGGATGAGCGAGCGCGAGCGTTGGAGGGCCTGGTCGCGAGCGGTGTTTTTTTC
>SOJU01000233.1 GCA_004376465.1 Anaerolineales bacterium
TTTGCGGTCGATAACCGACAGCTCGCCAGGCGCCGACGTGTTGGGCGAGGTAGGGCGGGAGGAAGAGCAGCGAGACTTCACTCTGAAGTTCTATAGACGCGGTCTCAACTTCGTCCATTAATGCGGGGATGGCTTCATCAATAGCCAGGCCGGATACGAAGTAAAGCTCATCGATACGCGTGATCAGGTTCTCGACCTGCCAGCCGGCGATGCCAGCAATCTCGTCTTCATGAATAATTAATAGGAATGCCTTCTCGCCGAAAGCGGCCATGACATCCTGGCGCGTCATGCGTTTCTTGCCGTGGGTGACGTGGGTGATGAAGCGAGCGATGTCATCCGCATCTTGTGGTCGACCGCGACGCACGATAAGGTCGCCGGGTTTTACGACGGGTGGCTCGGGCAGCAATGGTTCTTCAGGTTTGGGCAGATTTCCCCATGCTTCCTGGACCTGATCCCAGGTATTTTCGAAAGAGCCATTATTGCGGATCATCGTCTTGGCGGCGCGAAGCTTGAGCGCCTGAGGCGATTGTGCCGCGATCCTCTGCCTTGCAGCTGCCTCTGGCATCTTGCGTTTATGCATTAAGCGGGCGATTTGTAGTTCAGCCGGCGCATCAACAACCCAGATCGTATCGCAGCCAGCTGCCAGATCTGATTCGAGAAGCTTGATTGCTTCTATGACGACGACGCTTTGTTTGGCCCGACGGATGAGAAGGTCTATCGCTTGTGCGACGAGGGGATGAACAATCACTTCCAATCGTTCAAGGGCCATCGGGTCTGAGAAGGCAATCTTCGCTAATTTCTGGCGGTCGATCTGTCCCTCTTCGTCGAGAGCCCATTCCCCGAAAGCTCGAAGAACAAGCGGGTAACCGGGAGCGCCTTTTGCTATGGCGCGATGTGCGAGAGCGTCGGCGTCGATACCATAGCCGCCAAGGTGTTCGAGCATCTTGCGTACGACACTCTTGCCTGTTGCGATATTTCCGGTTAGACCGATGACGTACTTACCAGGCCAACGACTCACTTACCCGCCTCCAATACGTTTCCGTGAAATTGATTTTAGTCTCTGGCAATGGGCTTGTCAAAGAAGTCGACCCTAATGAAGCCGTGTTTGATATACCTGTGAGCCGACTGCTAGATATAGATCATTGGGAGGTCCGAGGGTCATGGCGGAGATCTCCTCTTCAAAAGGTTCCTTGGGCATGAATTGTCCCTGATAAACAAGACGCAAACTGTAATGGAATACGCTATTGCTGAGCAGGTCGAGGAAATATAAGGAAGGTTCTGGCGGAGGGGAATAGTCCAACTCAACGGGAACCGCACCTGGAATCTGCGCAGTCGGCTCCCTCCCCGGTCGATTGTCTTGGAAGTAGGGTTGCGGATCGCATTCGACACGTATCCTACCGCCCTCATCCGCTGATCCGGTAACAGTGCGGCGACAACGGTCCAGCCGACCATCCGCATAGAGGATAATCAGTTCGTCATGTGCCATGGCCAGATCAATAGCCCCTTTAAGCTCGCGCACCTCTTCAACGAAGAACATTTTAGGAACGCCGCTGAAGAAACCGCCTGCGGCTTCATAGATCCACACTGCGTTCATCACCGGGTCGAGAACATATAGGCTGTCTCCGTAAACGTCTATCGCCTGTATCCGGCCCCAACCGATGTCTGGCGGGGTGAGCTGTGCGATAGCGGGCTGACGGTCGGGGGCGCAGTAGAGCAGCGTTCCGTCATCATCTATCGTCACCACGCCTTCCATACCAAGGGCGCCGGGCGCGGGCTGCAGAACGAAGTCAACGGGGGTCGCAAGTTCCTGCGAGACAGTCGCAGTACCCAGGCATTCAAAAGTCGTATCGATCTCATAGCCTCGCTCGGGTGCACCCCATGCATGCCGGATGATTTCATGATTGCTATCGAGCACGTATAGATCGGTAGCGGAGGCGGCTATCCCGGTGATCTTGGAATCGGAGCCGAAGCCGCCGCTCACGAGTGGTCGGAAATCGAGTCTGGACACCAGGTTGATCGTGTCAAGCGCCAATTGGACCTGTTCGCTAAGCACCTCAGATTCCGAGCTTGTGCCATAGTTCTCTGCCATGCTGAGCATCTTGGCCGCGTTCTCCCACTCGCCGCGTGAAGTCTCGTCAAGCGGGAGGGTTTGGGCTGTCATAACGGATGTCTGCGCTTGATTAATATAGGATAGGAATTCTTCCTTACGGCCCTTTCTAACGTAGACCAGCGAGGCAATGGTCACAATAATTAATGGAATGGCGATGGCAGTGCCGACAAGCATTTGGCGGGATAACGCATCGGGATGGAGAGGTTCGGAAAAGCCCGGAGCCAGGCGATTTAGAGTCTGCGATAAGAATGTCAGGGTTCGAGCAGTTAATGATTTTAAACCGAGCGTAAGAGGGGCGATGTAGCTGCTCAGTTGGACTCGGCGTGTGCCTCGTTTGACCGTTCCGAATCGTTCCTGTGCCGATCTTTCCGTTTGTAGTGACGTCTCCCCGGAGGGCGTTGCTGACTGGAAGGAAGGTTGGAGACCGGCTCTGCCTGGCGGCACGATGCGTGCTAAGAGACCGGTTAAGTCGTAGTTGCTGGCAGCGACGAGGCGGTCTATTGCTTGCTCGAGGTCGAGTGTTGCCAGGCCGGATAGGGTTGCGTCGGACCACAAATCGCTAGGCGTAGTCGTAAGAATGAGGAGATCGTTGGGCTGAGATTCGAAGTGATAGAAGCGGATGTGAGGCGCCAGACTGATTCCAAGAGGCCGTTCCGAAGCCTCCTCCGAGCTTTGACGATTAACCGCGCCAGGGCGTACGAGGATCACCTGCCCGACACCGCTCTGACCAAAATAGAGATCTTTGCCGCGCAGGACTGCACTCATCAGGTTGCCTTGATAATTCGTAGGTTCAGACTCATCCTGATTAGCGTCTACGAGTTGATCGTTGACCAACGCAGCAGCCTCGCGCAGTGCGGAGGTTACAGAACCTGGCGTGCCGTAGTACGCGTCCGCAGCCATGCGTACGAGATGGTCAAGATAACCCGGCGAGACGGGTCGAGAGGATTGCAGCGAGAGATTTAATAGGAGGAAATCATCTCCGCGCCCGCGGGCAGATCTTCGCGGTGCGGTTAACGCGAGAGTTCCTGGGGGGGAAGTCAGGCGAGCTGCGCCGCCGGCGATATGAATTAGAGCGATATCTGTTTCGAACGCTTGAGCCATGGCATTTATTGTACCGAAACGGGTTAAACGATGCAATCAGAGATGCAAGAACATTGCCGCGGCTGGTACAATCCTAGCTGTTCTGCAAAGACATCCCCATGATGAATATCCAGTTCCTTCACTCAGACCAATCCTTCTCTGAACTATCTGATATTTGGGAAGCGCTCCTTAGCCACTCGGGCACGAATACGCCATTCCAACAACCAGGTTATTTGGAAGCCTGGTGGTCGACGATGGGAGGCGGTGAGTGGGATGATGGAGAACTATGGCTCGGTGTGGGGAAGGTGGATGGCGGGGAGATTGCAGGGATAGCCCCGTTATTTTTTAGCAAAGATCGAAATGGCCGCCCTTCGATCCTTATTGTAGGAAGCGTAGAAGTTTCTGATTATCTGGATTTCATCGTTTCAGAATCCGCTACAGAGGATTTCGTCGATGCGCTGCTGGGGTCCTTAGATGTTGAGGGACCAGAAGGATGGGAGGTTCTCGATCTTTATAATCTCCCTGAGGAATCATCTACAGTGCAAGCGCTGCAACGATCGGCGGAGAAACGCGGATGGCGAGTTGAAAAGGAGCGAATCTCGCCGGTGCCTTTTGTGGCCCTTGCGGATAGCTGGGATGCATATCTCCAGGCTCTTAACAGCAAAAAACGCAAGGAAGTCAAACGCAAACTCAGGCGGGCGGAAGAATATCCAGCGCGCGTCCGTTGGCGGATTGTCGATGGAGATTCGCTGATTGAACCCGAGATCGATCTTTTTCTCGGGCTTATGCAGAACGACTCGGAGAAACGGGCGTTCCTGACGGATAGAATGCTAGAATTTTTCCGGCGATTCTCCCTGACCGCGCATGAGCGAGGTTGGCTTCAGCTAGCTTTTCTCGAGGTCGGAGGGGAACCTGCATTTGGATACCTGAACTTCGATTACGAGGGTAAGCTCTGGATTTACAATTCCGGCTTCAACCCCTCGCATTATGAACTCTCCCCGGGCTGGGTTTTAATGGCCCATCTAATTGGTTGGGCGATTGATCATGGCCGAACAGAGGTCGATTTCCTGCGCGGCGACGAGGATTATAAGTACCGCCTCGGAGGCGTCGACCGCCATATCGTCCGTCTGACAATCGAGCGCTAAAAACTACGCAAGAGAACAGGAACCACATGCAGATATGAGTTTACTCGGGGGCGGACTCATTCTGTTTGGGGTCGCCTGGGTTGAACGTACGGGAAGAGTGCGGATGGCTAGATTAAAGTTGATAAACTGGTTGAAGGTTTTCTACGGAGACCATGGCCAGAACCCAAACCACCAGACCGCGCCGAGCGCCAGAGCGGTGACGAGGATCAGAATCAAACTGCTGACTGCGGCGGCAAGCAGGCACCCGAATTTTGAGCGAGGCCTCTCTTGATGTTTGCCCTTCGGTGCCGCGAGGACGACCATTGTGATGTTGTCGTGGCCACCGTGGTCCAAAGCAAGATTCAGAAGGGTTTCGGCAGCTTCTTCCACGGGCTTATCTTTGAGAGCTTGATAGATTTCTAGATCGGTAACCATATCGGTGAGACCGTCTGTGCAGAGCAATAAGCGATCCCCTCGCTTTAGGTGCATCCCTTGGTTCGAGATTGCACGGCTGTCGTTCTCACCATCCTCCAACGACATGCGAATATCCGGCTCGGGAAGCTGCTTGCCTCCGATATGCCGTCTGATGACGTGTGCTTGCGGGTGGTCCTTCGCATCTTCGGGCGAGATAATGTTGTAGTCGATCGCCTCTTGTACCCAGGTATGATCGATCGAAATTTGACGTAATCGGCCCTGCCGCAGTAGATAAATGCGACTGTCCCCAACCGTAACAGTATAGAGGCGCGGTCCAACGACGAGGGCAACTGCCGCCGTGGATCCCATCCCAGCGAGATCCGCAGACTCGACTGCATTTGTCGAGACCACGCGTCCAGCCTCGATAATCGCAGATTGGAGGCATGGGAGCGGATCGCCGCCCTGGAAGGTTGCCACCCCCTGGGTGATCGTTTCCACAGCCAACTGTGCGGCGACATCACCTGCCTGGTGACCGCCGATACCGTCAGCGACGATCGCCAATAGCGCTGGGGTTCCGTTCTCTTCAACACGGTATGCCATCACGATGTGGCGATCTTCGTTGACGCGCCTTTTCTTCCCCATGTGGGTTCGGGCGGCATAGGCTAAGTGAGATTGTGGGTTAGCGATCACGAGTGTTATTTTCCTCTGGTTCCAATGGGGTTTCACCCTTGGATTCAAGTTTAATAACGTGGATTATACGACGGCTGGGGGTATTTGACCGGATGAATTGAAAAAAAGCTCGTCCAAAGTGTATGCGATCCCCGTCCGATAATAACAGCCCTTCTTTCGGTACTTCTTCGTAGTTCACCCAGGTGCCGGCGACTGAACCTTGGTCTTTGAGTAAATAGCTGCCGTCAACATGTCGGATGAGGCGGGCGTGCATTCTGTCGACGGAGGGATCTTCCAACGGCACTGCAGTGAGAGAGGGATCACTTCCGATGAAAATGTCCGTTCCAATCAAGGGGATACTCTCGCCGGTTGTGGTATAGGGTCCCATTGGGTGGAGGAAAGCCTCCGCGGGTTCATCGGGGAGATCGCGGCGCAATGAAGCTCTCCGATATGCGGTTACCGAAGCCCCTTGGGGTTCGGCTTCAGCTGTCTTTAGAGGCCGTTGGCCGTACGTGAGCAGGATGGCTGCCATGATGGTGCCGACGAGCAGGACTCCGAGGGCCAGGAGAAGTGAGCCCAACGCAGGCCGAATCGCTACGAGGCCGCGCGGGGGCAATTCAACTTCCAGTTGGACCCTATGGATATCTGATGCGCTTTCCTGCCCGAAGGAATCTACGATGAACACCTGTATAGTGTGTTCCTCGGATTGAAGCAAGGGTCGAAGGTCCCAGACCAGTCGCTCGTAAGGAGGTGCTTCGCTTTGATATACAACGACACCGTCTACGAGCAGCTGGCTCAGTGTGAGTTCGCGCGGAAAGCCATCCGGGAAAGTCTTTGCGAATTCCAAGTCGATGGATGTAGGTTGAATTTCGTCAAGCGGTGTGGATAGATCATCGGAGCTGCGAAAGATCTCTCGAGGTGGTTGGAGCAACGTGATTTCTGGAGGTTGAATCTCTAAGACGAAATTCCTGACGGCTGAGGCTGCCTCGGTGTCGTCGATAATAAGCTGAACCTTGATTTCATGAGGTCCGGAGTCAATGATTTGAGATGTATAGCTGAGAGAGTACTGAGTCCGCTGGCTGATGATCAGGTCGAGCAATTGATCGAGTCCTTCATCATCGTTAAACAGGATAACTTGGCCACCCGTCTCCTCGGCAATCTGATTCAGGATAACCGCCTCGGGCTGATCTAGAACATCTTCTTCCCCTAATAATACTGGGAAGATCGCCGTCTCATTGCTTTGAGCGCGGGTGATGATATTCATCACGGTTGTGTCTTCGGGTGGCGTTGACAATGCAGTGAAAAAAACCAGGTAGCTCGGCATTCCGTTATTTGGTGGTCTATCCGCAGTGAAATCCAGCGCTTGGAAGAGAAACTCGTAGCCGGTTTCCTCGTCTGGGAAGGTTGGCATATGATGATCCAGAGCAGTTGCGAGGTCGACCGCTGCTCTACTATGGCTTTGAAGCGTGCCATCAATCGCGATCAGACTCAGGTCATCAACACCTACCCGATTGAATTCGGGGCGTCTCCACCAATCCAGCAATACCTGTCGGGTGAGGTCGAAGCGTGAATATCCTAGGGTGTCTCGGATGCGAAGCCCGAAGTTTGTGTTCAAAGCGAATACGATACTGCTTCCTACCGTAGTTTCTACGACCTCGATGTCGCTCGCTTCCGCATTCTCTTCGAGGATACGGAAGTTGTCTGACGTTAAGCCGAGTATTCTGTATCCCCTGTCATCTGTTACTTGGGCGAAGAGCGAGACTTTTGGGAAGGACTCGATGTTGAGTTCAGAGAGGCTCAGGCTGATATCCGTTTGCGCCAAAGCAGAAGGGATAAGGCCTGCACTGAACAGTGTGAGCAACAGGAGAATCGATAGACGCCTGTATGTGGGGCTGTGCATGGCGCCATTGTAGCACGCCGGTGTTTTTAAGATATTTGGGGACTTTTCAGTTGGTTTACAAATGACCTAATGCCGGCGTTTTCGATAGTATCCTGATCTTAGATCGGACAGGTGAGGTTGTGCGGACATGTCATCTCTAATCCTGGATACCTTACGATTTCTAGATCTTGATCGCTCTAGAGAAACCACTCAAGGGAAAGTGAATCGGGCCGAGCGGTTGGTCCGTGCAATTCTCTACGCTGGATTCATTGCAGTTCTGGTTGTTGAAATTTCGCTGCTAATCCAGGCCCTGGGAATTATTGGTTGAATGGAATCGCCAACCCTTAAGCTCGGTTAAAGCCGCTGCGTCACTGGTTTGTGCCGCGGCTAGTCGTTGACCGAGGACTATCAAATACGTGCAAGGGGCTGTTCCATGAGGGCAGCCTTTTCCATTGAATTTCTTTTCTTCCCCCCAATTGTCCCCCAATGCCCCCCTCCGCTCTGCTTCGGGGATGCACGCGAGGGGACTGTGGGGGACTTATCATCCCGAGCTTGTCGGGGGACCACTCCCCTCGCGAAGCGTGGAGCACACCACCCGGATCAAACATCAAGCTCTCAGATCAAACGAATTATGCAAAAAGGAACACTTAACAACGCTCATGGGGTTTAGAATGTGTTTCTTCCCCCGCTAAGGATGGGTTGTTGGTTTTATGTGGAGTGCGGAAGCAGAGCTTCCGGCCACAGGCGCAGCCTGAGCTTTGGTGTTTGCGCGAGTGACAAATAGATGGACCAATGAAGAGGTTATGATTTTCTTTTCTTCCCCCTAAATCCCCCAAAGGGGGACTGTGGGGGACTCCACTCCCCCACACCCCCCGGATCCAACATCAAGCTCTCACCTCAAACCAACCATGCAAATCCGAATGTGTGGAAATATCGTTATCTCGGACTCTTTATTCCATTTGAAGCGCCGTTCTATGATGCGATTAAACCATCGCGGTTTATTCCCACTCGATCGTCGCCGGCGGCTTGCTGCTGATGTCATAGACTACCCGGTTGACTCCCTCAACTTCGTTGACGATACGTGTGCTGATCTGGGCGAGAATAGGAGCCGGTATTCGGGCCCAGTCAGCAGTCATGAAGTCATCCGTTGTCACCGCACGAACAGCGATGGTCTCAGCATAGGTGCGTTGATCTCCCATGACGCCAACAGAGCGCACAGGCAACAACACCGCGAAAGCCTGTGCAATACGATCGGTTCCGGTAGGCGAATTTTTGGATTCTGTAATGGGACCCACCATTAAGTTCGCCGCATTCAGCTCTTCGAGGACGATGCGGTCAGCCTGGCGAATCCGGTCTAAGCGCTCCATAGTGACTTGCTCGAGGCAGCGAACGGCGAGACCAGGGCCCGGGAAAGGCTGGCGATAGATGGCATTCTCGGGGAGCCCGATCTCCAAGCCGACGGCGCGCACTTCATCTTTAAAAAGATAGCGAAGCGGTTCGATCAGTTTAAGCGCAAGATCATCGGGCAACCCACCCACGTTGTGGTGCGTTTTAATTCGCTCAGCTACTCGTCGATCAGGTCCGCTTGATTCAACCACATCGGGGTAGATCGTCCCCTGGACTAAGAAATCTGCATCGCCGAATTCTCGAGCTTCTTCTTCGAAGACGCGGATGAACTTCTCGCCGATAACCCGGCGCTTTTCTTCCGGGTCGATCACTGAATCGAGAGCATCGAGGAAAGTCTCGGTGGCATCTATAGATTTCAATTTGGCGCCGAGGACGTCGATGAATGCATCAACCACTTGATCGGGTTCACCGTGACGCATAAGGCCGTTGTTGACGAATATACACTGCAGGCGGTCGCCAATCGCCCGGTGAACCAGGGCGGCGGCGACGTAGGAATCCACACCTCCGCTAACACCGGCGATGGCTTTTCCATCCCCGATTTGCTGACGGATCTGGCGAATTGCATCCTCGGCAATGGACGCCGGCACCCACTCGGGTTTCGCCTTGCAAATGTCCACAACGAAGGTGCGCAGGATCTCGTGACCTTCGGGGGTGTGCTGAACTTCAGGGTGGAATTGGATACCATAGCGATGACGGTTGCTGTCACCCATCGCTGCAATGGGTGAGTTCTCTGAGTGGGCGAAGATATTGAAGCCGGGCGGTGGGACTTCGATCCGGTCTCCGTGAGACATCCAGACCTGATGGTGGCCTGGAGGGATGAGCGGGTTCTCTCGCGTGATATCGATCTCGGCCGGTCCATATTCTCTTTGGGCGGCAGGAGCGACCTTTCCACCCAATGTATGTGTCAGCGCCTGCATCCCATAACAGATTCCAAGGATGGGGAGACCACTCGCGAGGACATATGCGGGGATCTGAGGTGCACCCGGTTCATATATGGAGGATGGTCCTCCAGAGAGGATGAAACCAAGAGGTTTGAGGGCGAGAATTTCTTGTTCCGGCGTATCGTGTGAGTAGAGTTCGCAATATACATGGGCTTCGCGGACTCGCCTTGCGATCAGTTGAGCGTACTGTGATCCGAAATCCAGAACCGCGATCGTGTCCATTATGTTGTTAGTCTTCGAATACGATCTTGCCGTCACTCATATCGACAACAACAGCAAGAGCTTCAATCGGGACGTTCAGGTGGGCGAGGACATCACGTCCGCCCTCAAAGCGCTTCTCGACCAGCGCCCCGATCCCTACAATTTCGGCGCCAGCAGTCTGCGCGAGCCGCACCAAGCCCATGATTGTCTGCCCTGAGGCGAGGAAGTCGTCGATGATCAGGACTTGCTCCCCGCTACCGAGATATTCCGGCGAAACGATCAACTCAACCGTCCGGCCTTTGGTATGAGAGGGCGTGAGGGTCAGGAAGACCTGGTCTGGCATCGTGATCGGTTTGCTCTTGCGGGCGTAGACGACCGGTAGATCCAGATGATGTGCAGTGGTTAGGGCGGGGGCAATTCCGGAGATTTCGGCGGTGAGAACTTTGGTTGCCCCTACATGCTTGAATCGTTTTGCCAGCTCCTGCCCGCACGCCTCCATGAGCACCGGGTCCACCTGATGGTTGA
>SOJU01000042.1 GCA_004376465.1 Anaerolineales bacterium
CTTACCGACCGCTTTACCACAACCCTGTTCCAAACCATAAGTGTTGAAAAAGAAATCCTTTACCGAAAACTAATTCCAGGTAGAATCGAACTTCTAACCGGTGCTCATACATTGCTGGAACAACTTCACTCTGCAAATATCCAGCAGGCCGTTGGCTCCTCGGCCCCAATGGAAAATATAGATGCCATCCTGGATAGTCTGCACCTACGGCCTTTTTTCAAAACTACAATCTCGGCGTATAACATCCCCGGGAAACCAAATCCGGCTGTGTTCTTGAAAGCGGCAGAAGAACTTAATGTTTCCCCAAATAATTGTATTGTCATTGAAGACAGCACCTCAGGCGTGGAAGCAGCTAAAAGGGCAGGCATGAAATGTGTTGCGGTGTTGACTACTCATCCCGCAGAAAAACTCCAAAATGCAGACCTTGTTGTAAACGACCTCGGAAGCGTATCACCTGAAAACCTGGTAACGATAATAAAAGGAGGTTAGACAATCTCCATCAAGCTTGAAATTCACGGATCGATCACTTGGACCTTAATAATCGAGTTTCAAGCCGAAGAAACAGGGGAAATAGGCTGTATAAATCCCTCTCGAACAATTGCAAAACGTTCTCGTCGCTCCCTTGACTTGCCTTTAGAGCATCCTAGAGGAATCCCGCGCGATTTCGGAGGTGATTGCCGTATTCGGCATCGCTTGTGGCGATGTCCAGTCCATGATCACATTTACCACGCACCTGGCACAACTGCATAACCTGCCCTAGTCCAACTTCCAGATTCGTTTGCTTGCTGAAAACGCGCTCCACCTCGTACAACAGCGACCAACTGCTGCGCAGTTCTGGCGTCCAGTCTAGGAGGGAGTTATTATGAGCACTTACAACCACGGATCCTGGTTGGATCTTGCTACGTAGAAACACAAATTGGCGGAAAGGCAACCCAGGGACTTCTAGTCTCAGCAATACAGCTCAATCCAGGGTGAAGGCAGTGATTTCGGTCTCAGGCACCCGTTGGGTAAAATTGCTCCGCCTCAACCAGCCGTTATCTTGTTCTCGTTTTTCGAGGGCTGCCCAAACGCTTGCCAACGACTCATGAGCCGGCAGCGAAGTCAGCATTGAAAAGGAGGCATTTTGATCTATCATCAAGAGTGCATCGAAAAGTTCGATTTGGGCGTCTCCTTTGCGTGTAAATCCGTTTTCATCAATGGCTTGATGAAACCCGACCAATTTGCTGATCTGATATTCGTTGTGAAGTTCTTTGGCCACAAGAAAGGTATACACTGAGGGGCGGCATAGCGCGAAGCGTTGGCTGCCAAATTCTTGTCAAAACTCAAGTTAATAGGTAAGGATGGGAAAAATGAAATATGGAGTATTTGGTAAAACAGGATGGAATGTATCCTCAATTGGATTTGGAGCCTGGGCAATAGGTGGTTCCTGGGGAAAAGTTCAGGACAAAGACTCTATCAAAACACTCTACACTGCCTTGGATCAAGGTATCAACTTGTTCGACACCGCAGACGTCTATGGCGATGGACGAAGTGAGCGATTATTAGCAAAGCTTAAGAAAGAACGCAAAGAAGATTTCTATATCATCACCAAAGTAGGTCGCAGGTTAGCCCCTCATACAACGGGAGGTTACAACGGTCAAAATCTGACCGCTTTCATTGAAAGAAGTCTCAAAAACTTGGAAACGGAGACGCTGGACTTGGTGCAACTTCACTGCCCTCCCTCAGAAGTGTATTACATACCAGAGGTATTTGGTGTTATGGACGATTTGGTAACCCAGGGTAAAATCCGCTACTATGGCGTTAGCGTAGAAAAAGTAGAAGAAGCCCTCAAAGCAATTGAATATCCCAATGTTCAATCTGTTCAAATCGTATTCAATATTTTCCGTCAACGACCTAGTGATTTTTTCTTCCAACTGGCACAAGAACGAAAAGTAGCCATCCTGGCTCGCGTCCCTCTCTCATCCGGCATGCTGACAGGGAAGATGAACCTGGAAACGCAATTCGAAACAGATGATCACCGTAAATTTAATCGCCAAGGAGAAGCTTTTGACCGTGGAGAAACCTTTTCTGGCGTAGATTATCAAACCGGTCTGGAAGCCGTTGATGATCTTAAACAACTTCTCCCTGACGGATGGACAATGGCACAATTCGCTCTGCGCTGGATATTGATGCATGAAGCAGTCAACTGTGTAATCCCTGGGGCAAAACACACCGGTCAAGTAATCGATAATGCTACAGCAGCCGATCTGCCTGAAATTCCTCCAGATACTCTGAAAGCGATCGATGACTTATACAACAAAAAGATCAAACCATTGGTACACCATTATTGGTAAGATTGAAACCACTGAAAGTTTATTGGGATAGAGTCCTACGGGGCGTGCGATGAATAGGGGCCTCTAAAACAAGAGACCCCTTATTTTATTATGCAAATTACCTTTTAGGAGATCCGAAAGTAAACTTCATTCCATTTCAATTCTTGTTTGACTACCCGCAAGGTGGTTTCAGCATCAATCACCACCATTTCGATCCCGGCCATTTCAGCAAAGTCTTCCATATATTCAGTTGTCAGTGCCATGCTGAATCCGGTGTGATGGGCTCCACCTGCAAGGATCCAAGCCGCCGCTCCCACCTTAAGGTTTGGGAGCGGCTTCCACACTGCGCGCGCAACCGGCAGTTTGGGCAAGTCTTGTGGAGGTTTGATGGCTTCTACTTCGTTGACCAGCATCCGAAAGCGGTTGCCAAGATCTATGATGGAAACATTTATCGCTGGTCCGGCAGGTGCGTTGAATATTAACCGTGCCGGATCAGCTTTACCGCCAATTCCCAAGGGGTGCATTTCCAGTGAGGGTTTACTGTTAGAGATAGATTCGCATATCTCTAACATGTGAGCACCCAAAACCAGATTATTGCCGGGTTCAAAATGGTATGTATAGTCTTCCATAAAGGAAGTGCCACCTTCCAATCCTGCCGCCATTACCTTCATTGCTCGTAACAAAGCAGCTGTTTTCCAATCTCCTTCAGCACCAAAGCCAAAACCATCCATCATCAATCGTTGAATAGAAAGGCCAGGAAGTTGTACCAACCCGTGTAGATTCTCAAAAGTTGTGGTGAAAGCTTTGAAATCGCCATCTTCCAAAAAAGCCCGCAGCCCAATTTCAATCTTGGCCGCCTCTTTCAGTTCACCTCGGCGTGCTCCACCAGGTAGCAAATCTTCTTGAACAGTATATTTATCATCATATTCCTGTAGAAGCTCTTCGGCTTCCTGATCTGTAACTTGGTTGACAAATGCTACTAAATCACCTAACCCAAAACCATTCACGGAGTAACCAAATTGCAATTGAGCCGAGACTTTGTTTCCTTCGGTAACCGCCACCTCGCGCATATTGTCGCCAATCCTAGCGACCTTCAGGTTTTGGGCATCATCCCATGCACAGGCTGCCCGAATCCAGACACCAAGTTCTTGCAGAACTTCAGGGTCCTTCCAAAAACCTGCGATCACTTTTCGGTTTATCTGCATCCGTGCGCCGATAAAACCAAACTCCCGACCGCCGTGAGCCGATTGGTTCAGGTTCATGAAATCCATATCGATACTATCCCAGGGAATATCCCGATTGAATTGAGTATGCAAGTGAGCAATTGGTTTATTGAGAACATGCAAGCCCGCAATCCACATTTTTGCTGGGGAGAAGGTGTGCATCCATGCGACCAACCCAATGCAATTGGACGCATTATTGGCCTCCAGGCAAACCTTACGCACCTCATCCGCCCTGGTTACCACAGGTTTGACTATCACTTTGACCGGGATCTGTTCTGTCCGAGACAGAGCTTCAGCGATCACTTTTGAATCTTCAGCCACTTGTTCTAACGGCCCTGGTCCGTATAAATGCTGACTGCCGGTAACAAACCATACTTCCTTCTCTTGATGATCAAACACTATATTCTCCTTATAGTCATAAGTGCTGGCCATATGCATTCCTATAGCGATCATTCAGTTTCTTAATGTCCTCCGGAGATATTTCGTCAGGCCGCCCAAGTTGAAGAGCTATCCAAGCTGTTTTTGCCACATCTTCAACCATCACAGCTGCTTTCAAAGCAGCTCGTCCAGTCTTACCGACTGTAAAGACACCATGGTTTTTCAACAATACCGCAGGGGAATCGCCTATTGCTTCGATCACAACTTTCCCGATTTGATCACCGCCGATCAAAGCAAAATCACCACAAGGAATAGGCCCACCAAATTCATCGCCAATTGCAGTTAGGATCGGCGGTATCGGCATATTGTTTGCAGCAAAAGCTGTTGCATAATTGGAATGGGTATGCACCACACTATTCACATCTTCCCGATGCCGATAGATACAAAGATGACTGGCGGTATCTGAGGAAGGTTTTAATTTCCCTTCAACCAATTTTCCATCCAAATCTACCACAACCATGCTCTCCGGGGTCAAATCCGGAAACATCAGGCCAGATGGTTTAATCGCAACCAGTCCTGTTTCAGTATCCCGGATACTAACGTTCCCGCTTGTCCAAACCACAAGTCCAAATGTCTCTAAAGCTTGATTGAGGTGAACGAGTTCTTCGCGTATCTCCTTTAACAACATTTTCACCGACCTTCCTCGACGTTCAAAATATCAGCTTTGAGGGTTTTCAACCGCTTCATGACATCATTATCTCCGCGCCCAAAGTAATCATGCAGCAACTTATACTCGGCAAAAATTCGATCATAGATGGCTTTGTTTTCCTTGTTGGGTTCATAATGATCTCTTCGCAGGCGGGCCATGTTCACACTAGCCTCTACGATATCATCATAACCACCTGCGACTGCCCCCGCTGCAACCGCACCATGCATAGCCGAACCGAGAGCGCCGATCTGTGTTGCTTCCGGAATATATATAGGCAGTCCGGTAACATCCGAATAGATCCGCATCAGTAGCCTGTTTCTATCCGGTAAACCACCTGTAGCAATTAATTCTTTGATTGGGACGCCATTCGCCTCGAAGGTTTCCACAATCATGCGAGTACCGAACGCTGTTGCTTCGATCAAAGCGCGGTAAATATCTTCGGCTCTTGTTAGCAATGTAGCACCGATCAGCATTCCGGTCAGATCCACATCTACCAAAACACTGCGGTTACCGTTCCACCAATCCAATGCCAAAAGACCATGTTCACCTGGTTTTTGCAAACCAGCTTTTTCCTCCAACAATTCATAAATAGAAATACCGCTCTCATTTGCCTCTTTCTCATAAGACGCAGGAACAGCATTTTCAACAAACCACTGAAAATGATCGCCAACACACGATTGTCCTGCTTCAAATCCTGGAAGCCCGGGCAAAATACCATCTCTCACGACCCCACACATGCCGGGAACGATTTCCTCCTTCTCGCCAACAACCATGTGGCAAATGCTTGTCCCCATGATCATAACCATCCTGCTATGTTCAGTTACTGTTGCTGCTGGAACGGAAACATGAGCATCAACATTGGCAACTGCCACCGCTGTTCCGGGTGTCAGGCCTGTCCACTCAGCCGCCTCTGCTGTCAATTCCCCTGCCCTGGCTCCTAAAGGGGAAATCTCTCGCATCATTTTCTCATCAACAATGTTTTCCAGGCTTGGATCAAGCGCCTTGAAAAACTCGTTAGGAGGAAAGCCCTCTGTTTTCGACCACATCGCTTTGTAACCAGCTGTGCATGAATTTCGGGTCTCAACCCCAGTGAGTTGCCACACGACCCAGTCTGCGGCTTCAATTAATCTGTCCGCGGCAGCATAAACATCCGGCGCTTCATCAAGAATTTGCCAGGCTTTGGGGAAAAACCATTCTGAGCTAATCTTCCCTCCATATCGATCCAGGATTTCTCCAAACCCTTTTTCATAAGCAATCCTATTCAATTTGTTGGCTTCTGGTTGGGCAGCATGATGTTTCCAGAGTTTCACCCAGGAATGCGGATGATCTCGCCAGTCCGGCAAGAAACATAACGGCGTACCATCCACCTTTGTCGGCAGCATAGTACAGGCGGTGAAATCAATACCAATCCCAATTACATCCTCAGGGTCAACACCGCTCTGTTCCAATGTTGCCGGGATAGTGTGCTTGAAGACCTCCAGATAATCGTAAGGGTCTTGCAATGCCCAATCTGGTTCAAGACGGATTTCCGTTCCTGGCAGATAATCATCAATTACACCTTTTGAATATTCATGAACTGCTGTAGCCAACTCTTTACCGTCAGCTATATCCACGATTACTGCACGTCCGGAGAGGGTGCCAAAATCAACACCGATTGCATATTTTAAGTTTCCCATTTCTTTCTCCAGATGATTATGATCAATTATGGATTAATGATGACTTTTAACCCTTTGCGCCTTTGAGCGACTTCAAAAGCTTCTTCAAACTTTTCCAAGGGATATTTATGGGAGACAAGTGAACGAATATCCACCTTGCCACTTTTCACTAACTCAATAGCCCGGGGAAAGGTGTACTTCATCCGTCGCACCATCAAGATGGATAATCCTTTTCGTCGGGCTGTGGAGGCATTAAAGCTTATTACATTGCTTGACGGAATTCCACACAACACCACCCGGCCGCCTGGTTTACATGTTTCAATGGCGACATCAACCGCGTCTTTATCACCAGCCACTTCAAACGTTACGTCAAGTCCTCGATCTTGTGTTGCTGATAAAATCTCCTTAGTTTCCTCAGTCCTTTCAGCTAAGATCGTCTGCGTTGCACCAAACTTCTCAGCAGCCTCTAGTCGATGCGGAAGCCGGTCGGTTGCCATTATTGTGGTTGCGCCTGCCAATTTAGCAAGCTGGATAACCATTAATCCGATGGGACCGCACCCATATACACCTACCGTCATGTTGCATCTAATTTTACCTAGATCAATTGTGTGGATCGCAACTCCTAAAGGTTCAAGCATGGCCGCGTCTTCATCAGAAAAGGATTCAGGAATTGAATGAACTAAATTTCGTGGCCAGGCAATCAATTCCCGTAAAGCCCCATCTTGAGGTGCCTGACCTGCAAAATGATGCTCAGGACATAAATTCGGATTGCCATCTAAACAAAACTCGCATTCGTTGCATGGTACATGGGGATCAACCGTGACCCTTGTCCCCTTCGTCTCACCACTCTCTACGATACCCCCAAATTCATGGCCTAGGATAAAAGGTTTGCTTATCCCACCATCTCCAGTTGTAGCCTCTGAAAACCAAAGCAGATCAGAACCACAAATACCAACTGCAGTTACCTTAACTAAAATCTCATCATCTAATGGTACTGGAATTTGATCATCCCCTAACCGTATATCTTTTACGTCGAACAACCGAAGAGATTTCATCACATTCCTTTTATCCAATCTCCAAAATTGCAGGACGAGAATATTTATTGCCTCTTATATCTACATCAATGGTGGGCCAATCCTCTATTTCGGTCAAAACCTCATTTTCATATTGTCCAATTAATATTGTGTCTTCGGACTTCGTACCTGTAATAGATGGATTCCATGCATATACTTGCCCGATTGTAACTAGATCCTGTACATCACGAGTTGCCACAAATTCCCGCGGTTCATAGCCTGCTGGGCCACCCTGATGGTGCAGCTTCCATTCTTCGGGATATCCGACCCTTTTGTAAGCATCGATCCCTTGTTGAAATACATCCCTGAGCGATCTTCCGGGTCTGGTTGCTGTAATAAACTCAGCATCAACCTCGGCCAAGGCTACAGCCTTCTCCCTGATTTCATTTGATAAAGAACCGAAATGAACAAAGCGAGTAATAGAACAAATTAATCCGTCCTTCCTGCCACACAAGATTAACATCGCATATTGCTCTAATTTTTTATCGGTTGGTAAAGGATGCCGGAAATTAAAAATTCTCTCATCTGTTGCTACAAGATTTACCACGACCTGCACGCCACGCTTCTCAGTTTCTGCTGAGATCAAACCAGCGATTTCAAATTCCGTTTGTCCAGGATGGACCTTGCGCGCTGCGTCGCTCATAGCTTCTCCACATATCCGACCCAACACCCTGAATCGATCGCCTTCTTGAGGGGTAAGATTCGCTCTTATCCTTGCAAAATCATCAGAGATATCAAGATAATTTTCAGAAGTGGCATCAGTTCCAACTTTTAAACCCTTGCATAATTTTGCCACTCTATCACCCCCCTCATACCAAGGAGTCACTACAAAATCCCAATCTTGCTTATAAAGCTTTTCTTCCTTTTCTAACCTGGTGATCTCTATATTATTCGTGATCAAATACCATTTATCCTGTAAATATAATAACTTTGCTTCCCCAAAAGAAGACGCCCTATTTATGTATGAAGCGGCACCACAGGTTGCCCAAGCAAAGCTGCTGCTGCGTTGAAGCAGCAATCCATCAAGGCAATATTTTTGAAGAAGATCTTCCACTGCTTTCTTTTTTAAATTGAATTCCGGCATAATTTCCTCTTCGAAAACCTTTTTCTTTACCATCTGAAAAACGCCTTTTTTGATTAACTCAACAAAATCAAAGCGGAGGAAGGCGGAACTATTGGAGTATTCACTCTCATTTTATTATCATATTCTTCTTGAACACCAATAGCCTGATCGAATCAATCAAACTCGAATTTCCCTTCCTCGGGTTCAAGAAATGACCCCTTGATCCAACTCGTATGTGCAACTTTGGTGGTGGTGATAAGAGGTAAGCTGCGATAGGATCTTTGCTTCTTAAACCACCACGTCAAAGGAGCACTGACGAAAACCTATACACAGCTTCCCCATGAACAAAGATACCAGATTTATGCGCATTTGATAGCAGGACATAACCAATCTGAAATTGCACATAATACCCGGGTTCATAAATCCACGATCAGCAGAGAACTCAGACGCGATCGTGAGCTGAAAGGATATCGACCGAAGCAAGCCCATGAATTGGCATAGAGCAGGTGCAGCAAGAAAAAACCTCTCATAGATGCATCTACCTGGGCTTGGATCGGAACTCTGATCCGCTTTGACTTGAGCCCGGAACATGTGTCGGGTTGGCTCCAGGATAACTTCGGCCTTCAAATCAGTCATGAATGGATTTACCAGTACATTCTTACGGGTAAACATGCTGGCGAAGACCTCCATCGTCACCTACAATGCAGAAGAAGCGTCGGAAACATTATGGGAGTTATGACCGGCGTGGAAAGCTTATAAACAGAGTGGGTATCGATGAGGGACCTGCCATCGTGGATACTCGGTAGCGCCTGGGAGATTGGGAAGTGGATACGATTATCGGAAAAGGTCATCGTCAAGCTATTGTCTCCCTGACTGAGCGGAAGGCTCGTTTAGCTCTCCTGAGAAAAGTCGAGCGCAAGACAGCTCAAGCCGTGGCGGACGCTGTGATCGAGATCATGAAGTCGCTGCCAGTCCAAACCCATACGATCACGGCGGATAATGCCCAGGAGTTTGCGGAGCATGAGCGTATCTCGAAAGAACTGAATACTGATATCTGCTTTGCCCATCCTATTCTTCCTGGGAGCGAGCTACCAACGAAAACATGAATGGTTTCGTTCGTCAGTACTTTCCGAAGAAGTGCAACTTCGCCACAATCACTGAGCAAGAAATCGAATTCGTCATGGAGAGACTCAACAACCGACCTAGAATAAGGCTTGGATTCAAGTCACTATATCAAGAATTCTTTAATCATTTACCCGCTGTTGCACTTTGTAGTTGAATCTACGCAAGGAAATAATAGATCTATTTATCGGGAATACTATCAGGTGTTGGCTCATAGAAGAGGAGGTGATTACACGCCACCCTCCCCTCAACCCCCCACCCCTACAAAGCGTTCCCGTTGACAAAGCAGGTACGCCCATCAGCATGGACAGACAGTGACATAACGCTTGATCCCGCCTCCAAGTCACCTACCCAGGTGCTCGATACTCCCAATTCGCTATCTGCATACACTGGTAGCACAAGGATCGGAACTGGGTCATCATAGGGAAGAATTGAAGCAGATACCCACACCTGCATCGGAAACCAGGGTTCCTTCGTTGAACTCGGCTCAACTGGACCAACCTCAATCCCCGACTCAATTCCATAAAGACGCAGCGCCTCTTCTCCCGAGATGACTCTCCCTGTGGGCACCGAATCGCTGTCCTCGTCTTCCCGACCCTCACCTACTCCCACTATACACCCCACCGCGAACAATCCCAGCGAGATCAGTAAGAAGAATATCAAGGACCTCAGGTGTCGTTTCATCATCACATCAAACCCGGGAACACCCACATGTAGGTAAGACCTCCCGCTGAGGCTAAAACTGCCCAGGGGAACTTGATCGCCTCTTCATCA
>SOJU01000287.1 GCA_004376465.1 Anaerolineales bacterium
TCGCTCGCCAACCCCTCAACCGTGCGAATATTGACGCCATCCGCTTCCGCTGCCAGAACCATACAGGCGTTAACGGGTTCTCCATCCATCAGAACCGTACAAGCGCCACATTCACCAGCATCGCAGCCGCTCTTCACTCCCGTGAGGTTTAGGTGTTCGCGAAGGAATGTGAGCAAGGTCATGTTGGAGGGAACCTCGCGGGTTTCCTCAACCCCATTGATGATGAAGGAGATCACATGCTTATCCATCTAGGCCTCCTTCTTTAGCGACGACCAGACATCAGCCAAGCCTCGCCGGGTGAGTTCTTTGACCATCGCATTGCGGTAACGGGCCGAGGCGCGCACATCATCGATCGGTGTCGCTGCCTCCTGGGCCGCCTCGGCTGCCATCCCAATCACCGTTTCTGTGATGGGGTTCTGTGCGAGGATCTCCTCCGCCTCATGAACTCGAATGGGAGTGGGAGCCACGGATGCAAGTGCGATCCGGAAGCGGAAATCGGAAGGCGCATCCTTATCCGGGTAGCCCATCACGGCAACGCCGACGATAGCCAAATCGCCTCCTGCATTGCGTCCGATCTTCAAATACCGCCCCTTCCATCCTTTTGGCGGGTTGCAGTAGTTTATTCGGGATAGAAACTCACCCGCTTCCAGCGCGTTGACGCCCGGACCCTTGAAGAATTCCATGGCCGGGATCGTACGTTCTCCTTTTGAACCCATGGCAGTTAGCTCGGCTTCCAAAACGAGAGCCGCCGGGGCCGTGTCCGCCGCGGGTGAGGCGTTGCATAAATTCCCTCCGACCGTCGCCCGATTCCGAAGTTGATAGGAGGCAACCGATTCCGTAGCCTCAACCAACAGAGGGTAGTAGTTGAGCACATCTGGGTTTCGAGCGAGAGCGTTCATCGTCACTGCAGCGCCCACAGTGAGACCGTCCTTCTTGCTAAACACGATCGTGTCCATCCCTGGTAGGTTTTTTATATCTACCAGGACGTCGGGGGCCAAATCGCCATTTCGCATTCGAACGAAAAGATCAGTGCCGCCCATGAGAATCCGCGCCGCTGCTCCCTTCTCTTGGAGCAAATCGATCGCTCGCTCTGCGCTTTCGGCTTTGATATAGTCAAATTGTGGAAGTTCAGGCAGCGGCAATTTCATGTCCACCTCTCACCCAGTGATGAATAGTTGTCATTGGCTAAAATGACTCGTATCTTAAATATGAGTCAATCGTTGCACATACCTTCTGTTTAATCCCAGTTTCGTCAAGGCACCGCTTATTTCTGCGGTCTCTGGCACACACAATCACCGAATTTCGTCTTATCGAAGGAAGCCTTCTTCTCCATGAGATTTGCATAGTGATCATCATCGACGAAGGCTACGATGCGGGCGATGCTCGACTCACCGTCGACGAAACGCCATGGAAAACATCCGATCTCAACACGCTCATTAAGCAGCAGATCGATATCCCCGCCGAGACATTCGGCATGGATGATCCCTTCAGGGAACATCTCGATATGCATGAGTTGGTACTTGTCATCCGTGAACACTTCCTCAATCGATTTCTTGTATTTCGCCTGGAAATGCGCCTGCGCTTCTTTTGCCTGGCGCGGCATCCACGTCCGGATGATGGTATTCATTGGATGATCGGCGCTGCCGCAATCCACCCCGAGCCATTTCAGTTTTTTGTCTTTGCACCACTCTGCGAACTCGCGGTCCGGGCCAGGATGCTTCACCATATATCGGATTTCATCGGCGATCGGTTGATCCCAACCATAGCGGTGATAGCCGGTGTGGATGAGCAGGATGTCACCTTCTCGGACCTCGACACGTTCCTCGACCATTTTGGAAGTGTAGATGTCGTAATCGCCGGCGGCGTCTGAGAGGTCAACAATGGCGCCCGGGCCATGCAGGAAATCGAAGTCGAGTTCGGCGATGTCCTTTCCCGGCGTGTAGAAATGGATCTCCCCATCCAGGTGCGTGCCCAGGTGATTGGAATGTGTGACAATCTGGCCGTTCGCTCCATTCGGGGCGAGACGCTTAAAATATTTGATTTGAAGCGGCTCATAGGTCGGCCACGGGGGTGTTCCAATTCCAAGCGGTATTGTCAAGTCTATAATCTTCATGGGTTGCTCCTCTCCTCCCCTGTTGAAATAGTTTGGGGAGTATAGATTCATCAGATCTGCAGTCAATCACAGCTTCATGAGGCTTCCGAAAACACTACTCCCGTACTCCTTAGACCACCAACACCTTCTATTGTGATACACGTTTCACGAAGAGCCCAGTCTGTATTAAGCCACAGTTTTCGAATACTAGAATCGTGAAGGGCTAATGCTCGTCCAAGGAAATGAAAACCTTTTCTATGGTGAAATGAAGGACACGATTCCCTCTCCCACGAATAAGTCTGGCAGGAGAAGCCGTTGCTGATAGGGCGAAAAGCCTGAACACCGTGGGTAACTTTCACGGTGCTCTCGCTTGGATCAAGGTTAGCGTTCTAAGGGGCAAAATTGTGCGACTTTAGCTCCTCCATAACGCCAACGGGTTCCACCAGCGACGCTCACTAGAAACTGCGCCCTGCTAGTGGATATCCTTCTCGCAGAGTATCCCCTCGACATAGAAAATCTAAAGCGTCTATCCGAGGAGATCACTTCGTTTTTTCAAAGGTGAGGCCAAAGATCTCCTCGCCCCCCATCTCTCGCACGGGTTCCCAATTCACCTTCAATTTCATACCAATGCGCGGCGCATCATCCTTAATTAAGCCGAGCGCCTTCACCCCATTGTCAAACTCAACCACACCGAGAACACGCCCGCGTTCATCCATGCCCCAGGGAAGCTGTTCGATAACAGTGTACGTCAGAAGCTTGCCCTTGGAGGTCGGTGCGATCTCTTTGAAATCGCGCCCTTTGCAGTTCAGGCAGCGATCGTGGTAGGGGTACATCACCAATCCGCATTTATTGCATTTGTACGCTGTGATGGTCTTCATGATTTTCTCCTCAACACGAACGCGAGGACATTGTTTCCGAAACCCCCAAAATTGAGTGAGAAACCGTTGGCTGCGCCCTTAACTTGCCGCTCACCGGCTTCCCCGCGCAATTGCCAAACGAGCTCCACTACCTGAGCCACACCCGTTGCACCGACGGGATGGCCGCGCGCCTTAAGTCCTCCCGATGGGTTGATCGGCAGTTTACCGCCGATCTGCGTCTCACCCCGTTCCAACGCCTTGGCCCCCTCCCCTTTCGGGAAGAAGCCAGCATGTTCGCTCTCAGCGATCTCTAGAATCGTGAAGGCGTCATGTAGTTCGGCGACATCGATGTCCTTGGGCTTGATCCCTGCCATCTTGAAAGCCTGCTCCGAAGCAAGCGTGACCGCCTTGAGATCGGTTGGATCACTCCGTTCCTGAAGCGTATGGGTGTCCGTCGCCTGCCCAACGCCGTCGATCGTGACCAATGGTTTCTTGAGCTTATTCGCGATCTCCTCTGTAGTAAGCAGCACCGCTGCTGCGCCGTCGCTGACGGGACAGCAATCGTAGAGATGTATTGGATCGGCCACAACCGGGCTGTTAATATGCGATTGTGGATGCGTGAGGATGCCCTCCATTGTGATCTTCATCTGGATATGAGCATAGGGATTAAGCAGCCCATTTGTCTGATTCTTGATGGCAACCATCGCAAGATGCTCGCGTGTGACCCCGTATTTCTCCATATAGAGACGGGCGAACATCCCCGCCATGGCAGGCAACGTCAGGCCATAGATATACTCCACTTCAGGGTGGGTCATACAGGCGACGATGTCCGTGGCCTTCGGGCCAATCACCTCGCGCATCTTCTCGCCGCCAACGACGAGCACGACATCATTGAACCCCGAAGCCACAGCCAGGAAGCCATTCTTTATCGCAGAACCACCGGACGCGGGGCCATTTTCGACCCGGTCAGCAGCGGCAGGAAGCAGGCTCAAACGATCGACAAGCGCGCTTGCTACGGAAACCTGGTGGTTAAACAGGCCCGAGGCCATGTTGCCAACATAGACAGAGTCAACTGGACGATCCCCCAAACCAGCATCATCCATGGCGTTCAACCCTGCGGTGGCGAGCATATCCATCAGGCTGTCTTCATCCCGCCGTTCAAACGGTATCATTCCAACTCCAGCAACGACAACGGGTCTCATTGGACCTTCCTCCTTGCTCCAAGGATCTTCTCCAGAATATCTTCCTCGCTGGCGACGAGGATCTCCTTCTCTGCGACCGCGAGCAGCTCTTCTGGCACAGGTCGCTCGCCAGCCACCAATCTGTCTTTATGCTTGAAATACAGTTCTTTTGTCAAGCCATAAGGGGTGGCACCTCCAAGCTCATGCTGACCCTCGCGCTCGATTAATTCATACTCAATCATCCATCGTCTGAAGCCGATGGGGCTTTCGGCTGTGATAAGCACTTCCTCCTGCCTGATATACTCAAACGAGTATTCCATCTTCGCGGCAAACAGGTGGGCGCCGATACGCAATCCTCTTTCGGTGGCAAGTGTATGCAGGCTAATCCCCAATTCGCGCGAATAAAGACGTGTGTTTACAACTCCGACAAGCAAACCATCGATCTGCCCCATCAGGCAGAATTCATCGCGCACCCGGTGGCGGTACCAGCCCAGCAGCTCTGCATACACACGCGCTGCGACAATGTCGTAGAAGTCGCGCTCGACTTTCATCGCCGGTCTTACTGCCTCGAGTAGTATGGGAACATCCTCCCGACTCGCCTGCCGGATGATCAATTTGCCCCCCGTCGCCAGCGTAACTACCTTTGGCGGGTAAGGCGGCAAATCTAACTCCGGCGGTCGAAGATATTCTTCAACTTCCATGTCCATGTTCTATCCTCCTGAACGAATGAGATTGGTGTGAATCGTATGCTAATGAGTGGTAGCCTCTCCGGTTCGTACTTATTTAGAAAAACTGACTGAACTGTAGCATAAAAAATGATTTACTCGAAACACATTCACCTATAAACAAAGTCACCGCAATCCAAAGGTTAATGCTGTGAGTACAGCTATACCCATTGAACAGAGCGTACCAATGAGAAAGTACTCTGCAAATTCGCGCTTCTTAAACTGCGGGTAGCGCACCGCAGCCTTCGCCGCAACGACGAATCCGACGGCGGCAAAACCCCCAACCGAGACAAGAACGAATGTGACGAGGCGCTCAAGAATGCCGATGACCTCGCCTGCGCCAATCAGCGGATGGATCTCCTCCTCAACCTGCTCTGGTCGAACAAGCCCCAACAAGCTCACGGTAAAAAGCGTCGCCCAGTTCCAGAGCATGACCACTGCAAAAGCGGGACCCAGGATCTCCGGTGCAGAGATTATTCCCGATAGGTACGACTTGGGCACAAGACCATCAGGGAGAAATAGGAGAATCAAGGGCATGATCCCTGCAAAGAGGAAAGGAAGCAAGTGGACAACAGGTCGTCCATATGCAAAGCCCCCTTGAATATCACGCTTGATAAGGCGGCGGAAGAGGTACGCCCAACCTTCCCCAAGAGCGAAGGCGACTGCATAATATAGGAGTGCCCGTCGGGATCCAATCTGGCTTGAGAACGCAAAAGCACCAGCCCAAATAACCGCCCGAAGCAGGGTGCGGTACCAACGCCATTTACCCTCAAAAGCGATGAGCGCTCGTTTGCGGGTCTGGAAGCCATATTCGGTCAAGATAAGCGAGAACAGGCTGATTAGATAGAGATCAAGCACTTGTTACCTCTTCACCAAATGTATTCTTATTTACAATCAGGACAAGTGTCAAAAGCCACGTTGCCGTCGCCTTTCTGACATACGCCACGCCCGCCGCACTCAGATGTTGACTCACCGCTGGTTGGCTGATCTCGAGCAGCTGGGCGATCTCCACACCTTCCATGCCCGACATCGAGAGGTCGATAATCTGCCGCTGCCTTTCGGTCCAACTACGACGCATGCCGCTGTAGAGCAGGCTGTAAATCTCGAAACCGGAATGAGCCTCGCCGCACTCCACTTCGATCTTTGTGGAACGTTCCTTGGCCCTCTCGATCGCCGCCCGCGCACGCTGAAAGCAGGGACCATCCATGCCGATGGCCTGCTCCCGCAGCGGAGTGCCCAATCCGCCCGCCCCGATCCCGAAACGCAGATCGACTGGATGCACAGCCACACGGAGTGAAGCGAGAATTCGGTCGAGGTCTTCGGACATCCGCAGCAATCCCTGGAATTCATCACCGATCGTTAGCAAGAATTCCGACGCGATCTGGTTCGCGTACTGCCGGTTGACATCCGCGAGCCCGGCGTTGAGCTGCCGCTGCAGACCCGCTCGGTCATCGACATTTCTTGAACCAATAATGTCTCCGATTACTGCAAAGTAGTGTTTTTCACCCATCTGATATTAAGCTCCTAGCATTTATCATACCACAATTAATGTTCCTCGCTTAATATCTTCTTTATTAAGTGTATTGGATTAATTATTGAGGGTGTTCCCTGCAGCGGCAAGTACAATATTGGTTTGACCGTCACGTTGACCCTGAGTCATACCCTGAGGAGATGCTTGTCATGGTGCCCCGACCTGTGGACATAAACCTCGAGACGGTTGCTTACGCTTAAACAGTTGGATTCTTGCTAAAGCTCGAAGGTATGAAACCCACTTTGGTTGATTATAATCATGTCCAGCAAAGATGTTCCTTCGGTGAATACCTGTTAAAATACAAAGTGCAACAAATCAAGTGAGCGGATTATATTAATATGGAGACGTCGATGAAATCGAATGTTACCCTTGCTGAAATGGAAGCAGCCCACAATTTACTCGCAGAATTTTCCTACGAGAAACAGCCCGTAGAACGCGGCTACGCTAATCGGACACTTTATATCAACCTCTCTGAGAACACGATCTCCGAAAAGCCCGTCACCGATGAAATGAAGCAGCTCTTCACTGGCGGGCGCGGTTTCGCCTTGTGGAGGCTGTGGAACGCGGTCGACGGTGACACGCGATGGGATGATCCGCAGAATGAGTTGGTTATCGCCGGAGGACCGATCGGCGGAACCACGTCCTACCCTGGTCTAGGGAAATCCACAGTTGTGACTATCTCGCCGCTCACCCACTCCATTATCGACAGCAACGCTGGCGGTTATTTTGGACCCTACCTGAAATTTGCCGGATGGGACGCACTTGAGATTCAGGGGAAAGCCGAGCGAGATGTCATCATCATGATCAATGGCGATGACGGTCGAGTGACGATCGAGGAAGCCCCCCTGGAGAATCTCGATACCCACAAGTTAGCCGAGCAGTTGACGGAGATGTACGCGGTGGATGAGCGTGATAAGCGCAGCATCTCCGTGGTTTCGGCTGGACAGGCGGCAGACCACGTCCTCTATTCGAGCCTGAACTTCAGCTGGTATGACACTCGCCGGGGCGCCGCCAGGGTCAAACAGGCTGGACGCGGCGGCACCGGTCGTGTATTTCGTGATAAGCATCTGAAGGCAATCGTGGTTCGTTTCAGCAACCTGAAGGGTGATAGCAACAACCCGGCCGATTATGCCACGGTTCGGAAGGCGGGCCGGCGGATCAACAAGGAAATCTCCGAACTCGATGACTCGCAAAACCAAATGCGCAAGATCGGCACGCCGTTTCTTGTGGAAATCATGGACCACTTCGACCTGCTGCCCGTACATAATTACCAATTCGGAGCGCATCCTGAAGCCAACAAGATTGATTCGACGGTCTGGAAGAATGCCTTCACCCAGGGTTTGCCGGATGGATGCTGGGTTGGGTGCACGCTCTCCTGCTCCCACGCTGTCGAGCATTTCCATCTTCGCACGGGCCCGTACGCGGGAGACTCCGTTATGGTGGACGGACCCGAGTATGAAACCGTCGCCGGGTTGGGGTCTAACATCGGGGTATTCGATCCACTGGCGATCATAGAAATGAACTTCTACTGCGACACGTATGGTATCGACACGATCAGCGCGGCAAATTCCATCGCCTTCGCCATGGAGTGCTACCAGGAGGGTATCCTGACCCGCGAGCACACCGGAGGGCTTGAGCTTACCTGGGGCAATGCCGAAGCTGCGCTTGAGATTATCCACCAGATGGCGCGCGGTGAGGGCTTTGGCGCCACGATCGGGCAAGGCGTGCGTTTCATGAAGCAGCAATTCATCGAGAAATTCGGCGCTGACCCTGATTTCTTACAGGACATCGGGATGGAGAGCAAAGGTCTCGAGTTCTCCGAGTACGTCACGAAGGAATCCCTCGCCCAACAGGGCGGCTACTCGATGGCGCTCAAGGGCGCACAACATGACGAAGCCTGGCTCATCTTCATGGACCAGGTGAACAATCAACTCCCGACCTTCGAAGACAAAGCGGAAGCTTTGCACTACTTTCCCATGTGGCGCACGTGGTTCAGCTTGCATGGCTTATGCAAACTCCCATGGAACGACATCCTACCAGCGAACAATGATGAAACCGACGAACCGGCGAAGGTCCCGGAGCACGTGGAGAACTACACCTGGCTTTACGAAGGGATCACAGGTAACCCCATAACCCCGCAGGGTCTGGTCTTGCAATCCGAGAGAGTATACAACTTCCAGCGGGTCTTTAACTTGAAGATGGGCTTTGGAACGCGCGACCACGATTACCCTCCCTACCGAGCTATGGGCCCTGTGACCGTTGATGAATACGAATCACGCACGGATCGCTACGACAAACAATTGCAGGAGCAGGTTGGGATCGATCCGCAGGGTTTGACAACGGTGGAGAAAGTTGCGCACATCCGCAAATACAGAGAAGAACAGTATGAGGAATTAGTTAACACGGTTTACAAGCGCCGTGGGTGGAATGAGCGTGGAATCCCGACTTTGGAGCACCTACGCAGTTTGGGGATCGACCTGCCGGAGGTGGTGGCTACTATCGAACACCATCAATAGCGCCTTGCTCACCGTAGGCCGGAAATCACCACCCTCCTCATGGAGCAGAAACGCCTGGCTGTTGCCAGGCGTTTACGTGTATATCTCGAACTCAACGATAGCTGCTCTATGGTTGAACTCCACCTGATCCCACCCGATCGAAGGTTTGAATATCGTGTTGCTCCGGAGAGCTAGAGGATGTCCAACTACCGGCTTCTGAATCAATCGACATCATAACCGCGCGCGCTACCACTCGCCAGCGATAGGAATCAGACGTCTCGTCAAATCCAGCACAGGTGACGAGTGTCAGCCATGGGTATTCCTCATGCCGTAGAACCGATGGGTCATAAGGAGACACAACATCGACTTCCCTGATTTCGTAGACGTACTGCTCCCCCCAGCCATGGACGATCACAGTATCTCCGTATACCAATTCCTTCAAATCCGCGAAGGGTCCTTCCAAACCATTTGCCAGAACCACATGTCCCGTGATGACGCTGTTCCCGGACCAGGTCGGGAAAGCTGTTCCGCCTAGATAGCCCGCTTTATCCCATAACCAGGTTACATCCCAACCATCGCCATCGCGGGGAACTCCCACGATTGAAGTGTCCACGTCGAGCTTCGGAATTTCCAGCCTTAACTCACCATAGCTCAAATAAGCGTAACCCGTAGGCACCTGGGGCAAGGCTGTAACCCGATCTGGAGCAAATCCTGTTCCTGGCAATAACGGACCATCCCCTCCTCCGGTTGGAGGAGTGATGGTGATGAACACAGAGTCATCATTGTTGTCGGTATCGTCATCAGGGGAGTCCGTCGTCAGAGTCACAACATTGCTGTCGCCAGGCGGAACCCCAAGAGCGTTGACAACTGTCGTAATCGTGACCGTCCAAGATTCACTTGGTTCCACCGTGCCGAAGTCCATCGTAATCGTATTCCCTGCGATCGTCACGCCTGGACCGAGCGGCGACATGACGACCGGTGGGATAATATCCAGGAAACTGGGGATAATGTCGATCACGATGACGTTATCCGCATCGGCGTTTCCGGTATTGAACACAAATAAAGTGAACGTGACCGTATCCCCAACCTGCGCCGTCAACGGATCCCCGGATTTCGTCACACCGGGGTCGATCACGATTGGGACTGCAGAATTCGCTGTCTCACTGTCTGGTGCCGAAATCACCGGGTTCCCACCGAATAATCCACTCGCCGTCGCCGTGTTCGTCACCGACCCATTATCTAGATCCGTCTGTGTCACCGTGTAGCTCGCCGTACATGTGATCGATGCACCCGGTGCCAGCGTCGCCGTCGGCGGACAACTCTCATCCGTCGCCCGATCATCCGCCACCGTGAAGGGCCCGTCCAGCGTCACGTTCCCG
>SOJU01000089.1 GCA_004376465.1 Anaerolineales bacterium
GTCGAAGGGCTTGATTTCAAGGCTGCGCCAGGAGCTGAACCTCTGGGCTCAAAGCGGAATGGTGCGAAGCACCCTTAGTGTTAGCCCGAAGGGGTTCTGCACTGAGCCCGTCGATAAATTGACGGGCGGATTACGGTGAACAGGGAAAATACCCGTGTAATAGAAGGAATTTTCAGAAGATGCACCCTGCGGAATTCTCGGTCGCCGTTTCATGGCTCTCTCGAAATGACAGGTTCCTGGCCAATGTCATTCTGAGCCGAAGCGCAGCGTAGGCGAAGAATCTCGTTGCCCGTAGAGGAGAGTTTTCTCGAGATTTGGACAAGATTGGTCGCCGCAATTTGTCTCACCGTTCGTTAGTGAAGAACTTTTCTAAAAACTAGCCGGGTGATCCACTCCAGGTTTCTCGAAACCATAATTAACACCTGCCGATTGTTTTAATAGAACGTCTGTGCTATTCTGTTCCTAATGGAACTAGTAGAAAAACTCGCCATCTCCAGTCGGGAAACAACTTTCGAGGCCGATGGTCTCCCAATGGTAGCTCGCTCGAACAGCCTGACCGGCGGCTTGAAACCGTCCATGATCAGCAGGCGTTTTGGTGATCCGGACAAAGTCCACTGTGTGCGTTCTGACGGACACGATTTCCACATCCACCTGGCCGCCAGCGGTAGCGGGCGTAAGCTTCCCCTGCTCAAAGCCATGCTCACTTCTGCTTGTGAACGAAATTGTAATTATTGTCCCTTTCGTGCCGGTCGTGATTTCCGCAGGGTGACTTTCCAACCAGAAGAACTCGCGCAGACATTCTTCGCGGCCCATCGTTCCGGGCTTGCCGAAGGACTCTTCCTCTCGACTGGTATCTTCACCGGTGGGGTAAACACACAGAACAAACTTCTAGAAACGGCAGAGATTCTCCGCAAGAAGCTCCACTACCGCGGTTACCTGCACCTTAAGATCATGCCGGGGGCGGAACGCGGGCAGGTACTTCGGGCGATGAAGCTCGCCGACCGCATATCGACAAATCTTGAGGCCCCCAACGCGTCTTGCCTTATGAAAATAGCCCCGCAGAAGGCGTTTCAAGAGGAGTTGGTATCTCCACTTCAATGGGCGCAAGAGATACGCCGAACCCTGCCAGCCCATCTTGGGTGGCGCGGTCGTTGGCCCACCACCACTACACAGTTCGTGGTTGGCCCCGCGGGAGAGACGGATCTGGAACTCTTGAGCACCGTCGACAATTTGCATCGCCAGACAGGGCTGCAGCGCGCCTACTTCGAGACGTTTAGCCCTGTCAAAGGGACACCGATGGAGGGTCACCCACCAGAAGATCCACAACGCAAGGTGCGGCTCTACCAGGCTTCTTTTTTGCTGCGCGACTACGGTTTTGATCTGGAGGAACTCCCCTTCAGGTTAACGGGCAATCTCCCCAAAGAGCGTGATCCCAAGATAGCTTATGCAGATCAGTTTATCCGCGAGAATCCTGTCGAGGTAAACAGGGCCGATCGCAGCGAGCTTCTACGTGTACCCGGGATCGGACCACGCGGCGCAGATCAGATCTTGAAGGCCCGCCGCTCATCTTCAATTCGCGAACTTGGTCAACTCCGCCGCTTTGGAATCCTCACCGAACGCGCTGCACCCTATATCACCCTGGATGGGTCAGCCCCATCCACTCAGCTCACCCTTTTCTAATTACCTTCGCCCTGATCTGCCTTAAACGTTGATTGCACCACAGACTGGTCCCGCAAGGCAAACCATGCAACCGCGGCCATCGCCAGCCCTGAAACGATCAAACCTATGGCGAAGAATATTGAAGCCGCACCGGAGCGGAAAGTCACCGCTCCAACAATCTCAGGAACATGGTACAAGGTGTCGGCCAGTGCCAGCAAGAGCCCGATGGTTATCAAGCCCTGGTAACTGGCCCGCGTTCCTCGGGCTGCAAGCGCGACCAATCCTGTAAGCGCAATGAAGAATGCAAATGCCAGTAATTGCGTAGGGGGATTGGATAAATTAAATTCTGCAGGAACGCCGTGCAGGAAATCATCAATCAGGTGGGCGGCGCCAAACCCGGCGAAGATCGATGAAACTACGATTACGCGATTGCTCCAACGGCCTTGATCTGCTGCTGGCTTGCGCATGGGGCACCTCCCCATTGAAAACGGGTCTGCCAAACATTGGGTGACCACCCGTCGTATAAAGTTAGGCACCCGCGACTTTCTGCGGGTGCCAATATTTGACCATATGGTGTGTCTAGTACTGCTTTTTTTCTTTTTTTAGTTTGCGTTTTTCTTTAATCGTTAGCTTCGGCTTTTTTTTAGTCTCTTTCTTGCTCTTATCCTTTTTCCCTTTTTCACCCATTTTTACCCATCCTCACTTTCCAATGGTTGTTTGCGATTCATCCCCAATCATAGCACTTAAAAGCCCAACAGCTAGGAGCTTGGCGATAGTTTGGAGAAAATTAATAGATACTTTCAACCAAATGGCACACCATATTCAAGAACGACTAATCTCCCTGTATACTAGATTCCAAGAAAATGTTTACTCCTGGGAGTGCTGGATGCCCGCGTTAGCCACGATTGATTACCATGTGACTTCCCGCTGCAACCAGGAGTGCGCATACTGCTGGGGACCGCAGAATTTCGATGAAACGGAAGTCGATTCCAAAAAAGCCTCCGCAATCGTGCGCAGTATCGCCCAGAGCGGCGCACAGCGCATCGTTTTCACCGGCGGTGATCCGATCCTCCGCCCGGACATCGGCATGCTCATCCGGCTGGCGAAACAGGGTGGGCTTGAGGTGGCGCTCTCAACGACCGGCGACGAATTGACGCGGAGCTTCGTGCGTGGCTATGGCAGCTGGATCGATCTGATCTCGCTCCCGCTTGACGGTCCAGCTGAGGATGTGTCCAGCCGAACTAAGAAGGAAGGGCATTTCTCTGCCATTATGAACTGCCTGGATTTCCTGGCCGATTTCCCTGCGATCGACGTGAAGGTCGCCACCCCCGTCACGCTCCACAACATCCACGACATCCCCGGCATCATCGCGCTGCTGGACGAGCGTGCAGCGCACATGCCCAATCACCTTTTCTACAACGTCTTCCAGGCTTATCCACGGGCCATGCAGCCTCAATCCTGGGACGATTTAGTTGTGAGCGATGATGATTTCCAGGCGCTAAAAGCTGATGTCGAACGCTCCCCGCACGCTTTCAAGATCAATTGGCTGGACCATGAATCGCTGGACCGACTCTACGTCATGGTCTTCCCGGATGGATCGCTGACAATACCCTCGGGTTCAGAGTATACAAATTATGGCCCTTTCCTCGAAATCAAGAATCTCGAAGAATTCCTCTCGTCCACAGATTTCGATGCGCCCAAACACCTGCGGCACTCGAAAGGATGGTCCAGGGGACATAGGGGATAGCCTTTGCTTAAATTGAGGATCGCACTTTAAACCTCCCGCAGGTTTTGAACCTGCGGGAGGTTGGGGAAGGGTTGGCTGCGGGCCTGCACACGGCACGGTCCCTACGCTTTATTTAATGTAGGAAGCGGAACAAAGCAGTAGTTTGTCCAATTGAATCCCATACGTTTATTGGGAAAACAAAAAAACGCCACAGCTCTAATAAAGAGCTGCGGCGTTGATCGCAAACGTACAGACTTACTCGGCGCCTGCCTCCTGCGCATGTGGGTCACCCCGTCGAACAAGGTAATCCTCAACCAGGAGCAGCTGTTCGCCGGCTCGGCGAACGACCCCCAGCAAGTTGTCCATCGTGGAAACCTCTTCCAGTTGTTCATCGATGAACCAGCGCATGAAGCTCTGAGCGAGGTGGTCATTCTGCTTGATAGCCAGGTCCATAATATTGTTGATCTGGCTGGTAACCTCCAACTCCCAATCCAGCGCAGCCTTCACCGCGTTTTCCGCTGAGTCAAGTGTTTGCGGTGTTGCATCAATCGCTGGGATCGATACCTCTCCGCCAGCCTCCAGAACATAGTGCACGAATTTCAGCGCGTGCATGCGCTCCTCGTCTGATTGGCGGAAGAAGAAATCAGCCAACTCCGGGAGCTGCTCACTGTCAAAATAGGAAGCAATGATGATGTACTGGTTAGAAGCCGCAAGTTCGCTTCCAACCTGGGCATTCATCGCCGCGGTTAACTCTTTGCCTATTAGCATCTTTCCTCTCTCCTTAGAATTATTAATCCACACCGGAACGGCGGGGGGCGATCTTACCGCCCGGCTGATCGTAAAATCTGATATTTTAACATTGGGCCCTTAAGGTCCAACCCCCAAGTATTCTAACGCATAATGAGCATCGAGGTAGTTCGGATTGATTAATAAGGCCGTCCGAAAGTCCTCGATCGCTGCGCCCACATCGCCCAGCCTGTAGTAAGCCCAACCCTGCCACAGACGTGCTTCCTCGGCTTTCGCTGTGCGCTGGAGTGTCGCCTCTGTCAATGCGATTACGTCCTCTGTCCGACCTGAATGGAAATAGGCGATGTAGGGGCCGAATTGGTAGCGCGTGAAGCGCCAGGGCAATCCCAGAATCAGCGCTGTGTCATATGCATCGGCGGCTTCTATGTATCGCTCAAAGTACAACAAATTTGACCCCAGGTTAAACCAGGAGAATTCGTCCTCGGGATCCAGCTCGATCTCACGTTGCGCGCGTTCCAATGCCCGTTCGCGGTTCACATCTACATCGAAATCCGGGCCCAATATTGATTCGAGCGGCGCAGGATCTGCCACAGGATAGACATACATGAATACATGATTGAATGCTTTCCAAGCCACATCAAGGTCGGTATAGGTTATTTCCCGGTCTGGACCGATGAATGAGTCCTGACCCACAAAAACCTGCCGCGAATCGTCGTATCCCGTAAGCAGCATATAATGACCCGCCCAGCCATCGTCAGGGCCGTCGCTCACGATAACATACCCCTTTTCAACCACAACCGGGTACCCCATCGCCAGAAATCGCTTTAAGGTCTCGATCGTCCCCCCCACACGAAAATCGGCTTCCAGCCAACCGGCTCGATTGCGAACGAAATAGATCATCTCTTCGATGTTGACGTTCTTGTCCCCGCGATCAGGTTTTACGAGATCCGAGATCTCGAATTGATCTCCCGCCCAGCCGAAGAAGCGCAGGGCAATCGCCAGCGTCGCCGGTCCGCAATTATTCCAATCCTGCTTTTCCCATTCCGGTGAGGGGAGCATCACCGATTCCGGTAAAGGGATGGGTGTGGGTCCGGGGGTGGGACTCGTAACACTCTGTAGCACATCTGATGTTGGGGAAGGTACGGAGGTTGGCGGGTCTGTGATCGCCATTGCGCCGGATGGCGTCGGTAGCACGTCATGTGGAAATATCCACCCGCGAACGATTCCAAGGGCCGCATCGATGCGCCACTCGAGGTTGAATTTAACGCTTGGAATCTGATAGATCCCGGCAAGGAGCAGACCAGTTAATATCGTACCAACAAGAAACCACATTATCCGTGAACGCATGGGGGGATTATATCAGCCCTCTTTGGTCCAATTCGGATTTATAAGAAAGATGCAGGTCCTTCACCTGTTCTTAAATCGAGAAATCCCCATGCAAGAAAAAGCTATGTAGAAGTGGAACCACGACGGCAACCCAGACCTTCACAGTCAAGATTTATCCATAACCCCAACCTCATCATCCTGCTTTGGAAATGTTATAAGAATAATTACCTGGTCGCCAAATAACCCATAAGGTGCTGTATACTCCAGAATGGGATTCGTCTTGTACTTCAAGCGATGCAAGCTGGGACTGAAGTTATGGCTCTACACAACCGTAGCCATAACAAGTTCCGCCGCTGGGCCCGATCATCGACGAATTATGGATAGAACATGCAACTAGAAACTGCGCTGTTGATAATCCCTCCAAAACCAGTTCAGGTCTTCAGTTTCCCGATCCGGGAGCAACACGATGCAGAATCCTTCGGCAACGTCCCTGCTCACATTTCCCTGCTCTACCCTTTTGTCCCTCCGGAACAGGTTGAAACTGCAATTGAGGAGCTCAATCGCTTGTGCGCGGGGATTTCTCCCTTCGAGGTCACCTTAGACCATTACGGGTCGTTCAAAGGTGCGATATTCCTCGATACATCAGACTCGGAGCCGATCGTTCAGCTTCACATCCGGCTTTCACAAGCCTTCCCAGAGTACCCGGTATACGGGGGCGAGCACGGGACTGAACTACATCCGCACCTCACTTTGGCCCGCTTTGATGATCCCGAGGAAGCGGATAATATCGAGCTTCCTCCTGCTCCATCGTTCAACTTTACCGTCGATAAGATACACCTCTACCTCGGCTCGATCGAACACGACACACCCTTCATCCCACGCGCCGTGATCCCGCTCGGAAAAAATACATGAGCCGTCTTGTTCTTTGGACGGCTATGGGGTTTGCGGCTGCTTTCCCCTTCTCTGGGAATTGGAGTAATTCATGGACATAGCCATCGAGCTTATCAAAGAGATGCTTATCCCGGGCTCAACCGCGTTCCTCCTTCTTGGCCTCATCCTCGGAGTTATCCTGCTCTTCATCGGTTGGAGAACCGAGAAGTGGGGAAGACGCTGGCTGCTTTTCTTATCGATCTTATACGTGTTGCTCAGCATCCCACTCACCGCCTCACTGCTCGAGCGCGGCTTGAGCGTAGGCTATGAACCCATCAGCTCTGCGGAAGAGTTCGCGGACGTAGATGCGATCGTGATCCTTGGCGGAGGCGGCGCCTCCTATCGGGCTGGAGAATTTGAAGTGAATTCTGTGAGCGAGTCGAGTGCGCTGCGGGCGATGGAGGGCGCTCGCTTGTATCAGATGCTCGATGACCCAATTGTGATCGTCTCCGGCGGCACCAATCCAAGAAGCGGCCTGCTCACGCCCGAGAGCGAACCGATGCGCGATGCTCTAGTGGATCTGGGTGTGCCAAGCCAAAGGATCCTGCTTGAGTCGGATTCCTCTAACACGCACGACCAGGCGCTCAACGTCCCCCCGATGTTCATCGCGGCGGGTAGCGAACGCTTTATCCTCGTCACCTCACCAACGCACATGCGTCGGGCGTATTTCTCCTTCGTGGAGCAAGGCTTGGAGCCTATTCCGGCAATATCCGCCCCACGCTCCGAAACAAGCAGCTTCTCATCGAACAGCGTTGTGCCTGATCTTGGGGCGCTTGCTTTAAGCCAATCCGCTCTGCGAGAATGGATGGGCTTGATTTACTACACGTTACGGGGCTGGATATAACAGAATTCTCAGCCATCGAGGTCCAGGTCGCCCTCAAGCAATCTGGAACACTGCATATATAATTGACCTTCCATACCAATAAATCTGGTTCCCTTCCAACCCTGTGGGAGTTCGACAGATGCCCGATCTAACACCCTGGGAAACACTGAAACGCACACTTTTACTCGACCGTTCACCCTGGATGCAGGTTTTCGAAGATGAAGTTCGTCTTCCAGACGGACGCGTCATCGAGGGGTACTTGCGCCTGGAGACTCCCGGATACGTGATGATCGTTCCCGTGAGAACTGACGCTCATATTGGGCTTGTCCGTTCCTACAAGCGCGGCGTTGATGGGGTTGATATCCAACCGCCGGCGGGGATACTCGAGCAGGGGGAGGACCCATTAGATGCCGCGAAGCGCGAGCTCAAGGAGGAGCTCGGCTGCAAGGCGACAACCTGGTATAAACTCGGAGAGGTCGTCCTAAGCGGGAATTACTATGCGGGTTATGCACACTTCTTTCTGGCTACCGGATGCCGGGAGGTGTCCGAACCGGATTCCGGCGATCTAGAAGAACAGGAGGTCATCTGGCTCCCGCTTGAGGAGGCCCGCCGCAGCTGGTCTGTAGGTGGTTTTCGCCAGGTCGGTGCAGTGGCGGCGCTCGGGCTGGCGTTCCAGCAGATCGATAAAGTTGGGATCAAGTAGAATCTTCGCCCTTCAAGGATTAGTCTGTTGACAAAACGAAACTTCGAACGAGCCGCGATGCGCGGCGAACCATCCTACGTTTGGCGCGCCGGTCAGGAGCGCCGTCTGCGTATGATTCTGGCCGGAACAGACGGCCGCGAATCTGGTGTTATCTTAGACGACGGCTGCGGTGTAGGTGAATATATGACCCGCTTCGCCGAACATACACCCCGCATATATGGCCTGGAATTCGACCCCGATCACGTTTCATCTGCATCAAAGCTGGGTCATAAAATCGTACACGGAGCCGGCGAGCATCTCCCTTTTAGCGACGAACGCTTCGACCTCGTCCTATCCCATGAGGTGCTTGAACACGTAGAAGATGATCGGGCGGCGCTCGAGGAGATCGTACGTGTGTTATGCACTCCCAAATCAGGATCTTTGGGAGGAGGCAGGCTCATTCTCTTTGTCCCCAATCGCGGCTATCCGTTTGAAACCCACGGCATCTATCTACGCGGCCGGTACCACTTTGGTAATATCCCGTTGGTCAATTATCTTCCCCGTCGGTTTCGCGATCGACTCGCCCCGCATGTGCGCGTCTATAGCCGCGGAGACCTCGAGCGGCTCTTCCACGGCCTACCCATCAAGATTGTTCACACCACAAGAATATTTGGGGCTTACGACAACATCATCGCCCGCTGGCCGAGAGTGGGGAAGCTATTGCGCACGCTCCTCCAGGCTCTGGAAGCGACTCCCTTAAGGTTTTTTGGTTTATCTCACTTCTGGGTTATCGAGAGGATTTAGTAGCGCTCAATCATCCCCCGAGTTGCAGCTATTCCCCCAACGGAGGTTTACTCCAACCGGTTTAACCTATCCGACCTCAACCCGCCCTTACATGCCCGATTTCCTGGATATCGACAGGCACACCTTCAATCTCCGACGGGACAAAATCCTCAGGCGCTAATTGAGCTCGAGGCACTTTGCGGGTGACCATCACGACCAGAACCACCTCGTCGGTCAGTTCCCCGGCGCGCATGCGCAGCCCCACGCCCACACCCTTCACGTTGGCTTTTTGAAGCAATTCTTCCTCGTGTTTTTCCTTAACCACCATTACTTTTTGGTAAGACGCTATTGGCCTTGTCTCAAATTCTGAGGGAGTTGTCATAAGGTCACATCCAGACAATCCAGAACAGCTTGGATTGGATTGTGCAATGTGGCTTGATCGGAACCTGCAAATAACAGACCGACCGCCTGCATAGACTCCCCGGCCACGAGAAGAGAGCCGGAATCGCCCGGCTGCGACATCGCAGTTGTCACAATCTGATTCTCAAAACGCGCGCTTCGATCACCGTAGTCAATGGTGACGGTCGCATCTAAGACCATAATCTGTCCCGTCGTCAGCCCCGTTGTTCTGCCGGATTTTCGTACGCGCATGCTGAGCATCGCCGGGAGAATACCGCTTATCACTCCGATCTCCAAAATCTCATCGAGAACTTCCCGGTCGTTTACCGGTCTGGCAATGGCGGCGTCGACCTGATTGGTCGCCTGTGGGTCACTCCAGAAGGCTTGCACTCTATGCTTGGATCCCAACAACTTCGCCATCGCATTGCCAAATCTAACATAGGTTTCGGCTGCGCTGCAATCGACTGGACCATGATTGAAGCGGATCGGGTAGAAGCGTTCAAGTGTAGCGAAAGTGTCTTTCTCTTCCCTGCCGCCATCCACCGCACCTGGCTGCAGGATTGGATCTCCTTGTTGTCCTTGATTGTTATTAGCCAAGACATGATTATTCGAGAGAATCAAGCGAGTACCTGTTGTCCGGTCGCGGACAACCACACCTAGCGTCCCGGCGGTAATCTTGTAATGCCCCAAACTTACCCCCCCAAGCGCTGGGCGCCAACGGTCGGTGCGCTCTTGTTGGGCACGCAGGAAGCCAACCTGGATGACATCCGTAGAAATCCCATCGACTTCTGCGGGCACCAATGCTGAGGGATCAAGACCAGCTTGTGGAATCTTCTGACTCACCATCGCAATGACACAAAGATCTCCAAGCTGCTTCCCGTTCCGGGTTTTATACCCGGTTCCCACACCAAGCACGTTGGGCTTCGCCAGGATGGATTCCTTGTGACGCTCTTTTACTTCGGTTACCTGTCTGCGCTCCCACATGCTCATTCTCCTCGACTTGATCAAGATGCCTTATGTTCCAGTATACGCTGGGAAGTGCACATTCCGTGCCTATGAATATTTGAGACGCATATACTTTATCGGGGGATCCACCTGTTCTGTATTCGTATTTAATACCTGTAGACAAAATGGAATGACCGACTCTCCTGTTTGCAAACCGTGGGTTACCATG
>SOJU01000211.1 GCA_004376465.1 Anaerolineales bacterium
CCCGCGGGCTACACAGGTCATAGGATCATCCGTGAGCCATACACGCATGCGAAGTTCGTTAGAGAGTCGATCAGTTAACCCTTGCAACTGAGATCCACCGCCTGCTAGAGCAATTCCTTCTTCCATGAGATCGGCGATAAGCTCAGGTGGAACCTCGTCGATAGCGTCCCGCAGTGTATCTACGATGATCTTAACCGATCCTGCTAAGGCCTCGCGAATTTCAACGGATGAAACTTCGATCGCCTCCGGCAAGCCACTTACAAGGTTTCTACCGCGCACGCCAATTGTTTGTTCTTCTTTAAGAGGATAGGCAGATCCAATCGTAATTTTCACCCTCTCTGCCATACGTTCGCCGATCAGCAGGTTGTATTTATTTCGGATGTAATTGATGATGTCCTGATCCAACTCATCGCCAGCGACGCGAAGTGAGCGGGAAACAACGATCCCGCCCATCGAATACACTGCCATTTCTGTCGTCCCTCCGCCGATATCCACGATCATCGATCCACGGACTTCCCCGATGGGGAGGTTCGCGCCTAATGCGGCCGCGGTTGGCTCTTCGATCAGATAAGTCTCACGTGCTCCCGCGGCCATTGCGGCGTCATATACAGCGCGTTTCTCCACTTCTGTTGCGCCGCTGGGGATGCCAACAACGATGCGCGGACGGGGAACTGGCACGAGACTCTGTTCATGGGCCTTGGCGATGAAGTATTCGAGCATGCTTTCAGTGATATCGAATTCAGAGATGACACCATCACGTAACGGACGAATAGCGACGACGTTCGCAGGAGTTCGCCCCACCATTTGCTTCGCTTCCGCGCCAACGGCCAGGGTTCGTTTGGTCTTCTTCTCAATAGCGACCCACGAGGGCTCGTTAATCACGATACCCTTCCCGCGCACGTTAACCAGCGTGTTCGCAGTGCCGAGGTCAATTCCGATGTCTAGGGAGAAGAGGCCCAGGAGCCAGTTAAGTGGGTTGAACGCCAAAGCGGAAATCCTCCATTGGGGCTAAGTTGCGATTATACCATGCAGGGTCGAGGAACCACTTTCTCTAGAAAGTTATGTTAGGTTTTTTCGGGTTGCCCTGCATCCAAATGCTATAATCCCACCTGGTATGCTGAGTAACGAGCAGGTTAGCGAATTTATTAAAAGGCACCAACTCTTGAATCACGGCGATCGGGTCGTGATCGGTGTTTCAGGTGGACCGGATAGCCTCTGTCTTTTGGACAGTTTATACCACCTAGGATACCCGCTTATCTGTGCACACCTCGACCATGGATTGCGGCAAGAGAGTTCCGATGAAGCGGCCCATGTAAAAGGTATCGCCCAATCCTACAAACTCCCTTTCGAGATTGAGAGGCAAGACGTCGCTTTGAAGGCGGGATCCGGCGTTTCGCTGGAAGAAGCAGCCCGGCTTGCCCGTTATAATTTTCTTGTGCGCGTGGCCAGGAAAAACGATGTGCATGTGATCGCAACAGGTCATACTGCAGACGATCAAGTCGAGACGGTGCTAATGCACTTCCTTCGCGGGACGGGTCCTTCCGGGTTGCGAGGCATGCTGCCTGATACACCGCTCGATTCTTGGGCTGGGATTCCCGATGCCCAAGGTATCCGGCTTATCCGCCCCTTGCTAGCCTTGAACCGTGATCAGACTGAAGACCATTGCCAAGCCGTGGGCCTGGAGCCGGTTATCGACTCAAGCAATATGGATCAAACTTATTTCCGGAACCGCATCCGGCATGAGCTCCTTCCCCTGCTTGAGACTTACAACCCGGGCATTCGTCAAATCCTCCTGCGCCTTGCACGCATTATGACAGCCGAAGTGGATCTATTAGCGGAGATGGTCGCCAGCGCCTGGGAGTCCGTGTTCGAATCTCTGGGGGAATCCGCGCTCCTATTGCGAGTCGAGTCCATGAAAACGAAACCACTTGCACTGCAGCGGGCATTGCTCCGATCGGCGATTAAGAAACTCCAACCCGCCGCTCGAGATGTCAGTTTCGATACGATTGAGCGAGGGATTCAGTTCGTATCCGACCCAACGAGACCAGCATCACGCCCACTGATTGCTGGTCTGATGTTGAAAGATTTGGGGGAGGAAATTCTCCTTTACCACACAGACTCACCCGTTATTTTTGATCGTCTACCGCAACTCATTGGAGATGCTCAAGTGGAAGTACCGATCCCCGGAGAAGTGGAGCTTGCCGGAGGGTGGAAGCTGACTGCAACGAGCGAGTCTATCGTTCCCGGGAGTTATCAAACGTATTTGAAGGCGCTAGAAGGGGATTTCGCCGCGATTGACGAGTCGGGATTATCTGCGCCGCTCAGCGTGAGAACCCGGGTGCCAGGCGATCGGATCCAGCCTCTGGGGCTTAAGGGGACAACGAAGGTGTCTGACATCATGATCAATAACCGCATTCCTGAGTTAGCGCGGGCACGCTGGCCGATCGTTGTATCCGGGGATGAAGTCGTATGGGTCGCCGGGGTTCGCATGTCGCATTTATTCCGACTCACCGAGGGGACGAGCCGGGCAATTGTCATTCGTTTATCCCCACCCCAGGAGAATTGAGACCAGCCCCGCTCACCTCACGGTTACTGAAGTGCCATATCCGGTTGACGACTAAACACCTGTCTGCTAGAATCACGAACACAATTGAATATCGGGAGATCAGCGTATGGGTCTCACACCCAGGTGTGAGGCAACGAGGTGGAGGTTCCCCTCTGCGAGGAGGGGCTAACCTTTGGGCGAAGTCCAAAGGGAAAATCGACCAGATCAGCGGATGCCTCTGGAGTTTGCCACAAGCTCCTCTCTCCCTTCCGAGAAAGCGCTCTTATAAATCCGC
>SOJU01000007.1 GCA_004376465.1 Anaerolineales bacterium
GATATGTGGGGAACGGATCCAGCCTGGGAACTGGTGGCTCTCAACGCATTAACCATATTCTTAGCTTTTTATATATTCCCGCCTGAATGCCAATCTAGATTGGTTGAGCGATTTGAGCAGGGGAAAAAACTACCCATCAAACGCACTTTTAAAAATTGGCTTCCTGATCCGAGTGATCTGCGCGAGGACACGGGCCAAATAAAGAACCTGGCGGAAGAAGCGCAGGCCGCGCTTATACGCGCAAACCTCCGCCTGGTTGTGAGTGTGGCGAAGCGATATATGGGACGTGGGATTGCTTTCCTGGACCTCATTCAGGAAGGCAATATCGGACTACTGCGAGCGGTTGAGAAATTCGATCCAGCGAAGGGTTATAAATTTAGCACGTACGCAACGTGGTGGATCCGGCAGGCGATCAGCAGGGCGATTGCGGACCAAGCGCGCACGATTCGCATTCCAGTGCATATGGTTGAGACTATCAACCGACTGGTTCGTATTCAACGCAAGATGACCCAAGAACTTGGCAGGGATCCGAGTTCGGAGGAGCTAGCACTGAAGATGGATCTCTTAGAGCCTGAAGAGGTAATCCTGATCAATGCAGCACTCGCGAATGACGATCCGATGGATCTCGCCCTCGAGCGCAAGTGGAAAAGGGCTGCTGCCAAAGTCCGACGGATTATCCGTATCGCCCAGGAACCGATGTCGCTGGAAACCCCAGTGGGAACAGAGGAGACCAGCCAACTCGGCGACTTTATCGAAGATGAGTCAATGCCCGAGCCGGTAGATGCAGCAGCGCGAGTATTATTGAAGGAGCAGGTGCAGAGCGCGCTATCGGCTCTTACCGAACGTGAACGCCAGGTGCTCGAGATGCGCTTCGGGTTGAGGGATGGCAAGGATTACACATTAGAAGAAGTTGGAAGACACTTCGAGGTGACGCGCGAACGGATACGCCAGATCGAGGCTAAGGCGCTGCGCAAGCTGCGGCATCCAACACGCAGCCGCCACCTGCGAGATTATCTCTCCTGAAGCTTCGTATTTGATCGAATATCTTTTCAAATTACCTCCCGCAGGTTCAAAACCTGCGGGAGGTTTAACGCTTAGACAACCAAGCGCAGGCCGCGCCTGCGACCGGAAGCAGAGCTTCCGCATTCCACAAAAAACAACAAACACCTAAACATGATAGGGATAGGGAGGACCGGTTATTTTCCCAACATCTCCCCTCTCCAAACCGAACGTGCGGATCTCCCGCACGTTCAAAACCAGAGAGGCGTAGAGATGCAGTATGCTGCGTCTCTACATAGATGTTGAAAGGAGTGCAGTTTTCGGGTGCTAATTGCGTAAATTGTCACAAAGTTTGATGTCGGATTTCCTTCGATACCCCCTCTGATTTGTTCCGCTAATGCCCTTGTGCTAGAATGTTCATGTTGTGCCGTTTTGGATGTTCTTGAGCTGGTCACAAATTCATTTTCTCCGAGGGATGGATGCCTGCTGAATATCTCCCCATCGTTGTTCTTATTGTCCTGGCGACCGGTCTGGCTTTCATGGTTGTCGCCCTCGGCCATCTCTTTGGACCACGAAAACCAAACCCAGTAAAAGCAGAACCCTACGAATCAGGAATGCGGCCATACGGGCCAGGTCGACGGCGCGTCTCGGTCCATTTCTATCTAATTGCGGTCCTTTTTATTCTCTTCGATATTGAAATTGTGTTCCTTCTGCCATGGGCAGTAGTGCTCCGTGAAATCGAGATCGTTGGATTGATCGAGATGGCAGTCTTCATGGGGGTACTGTTGGCTGGTTTGATCTACGCTTGGAAAACGGGAGCGTTGGAATGGGAATAGAGACCAAGCTAGGTAATTTAGGGTTTGTTACGACAACGCTCGAAAAAGTTGTGAACTGGAGTCGAGTACGGGCGATGTGGCCGGTATTGTTCGGCTTAGCCTGCTGTGCGATCGAGATGATGGTTGCACAATCCTCGGATTATGATATGAGCCGCTTCGGGATGGAATTAATGCGCGCCAGCCCGCGGCAGAGCGATTTGATGATCGTTGCCGGTCGGCTCACGCGGAAGATGTCTCCGGTTCTTCGCCGGATCTACGATCAAATGCCGGAACCGAAGTATGTCATAGCCTTGGGCGATTGCAGTTCGTGTGGGGGGATATTTAATAATTACGCTGTCGTCCCTGGCGTGGATGAGATTGTCCCGGTTGATGTTTATGTCGCTGGATGCCCGCCTCGCCCGGAAGCGTTGATTCATGGCATCCTGACTCTTTACGATAAGGTTGAGAGCCAGAAAGTTAAGGATTGGGCTTGACTGTTGACTGAGGTAGTTTGCGAATGACTGTCGTTGATAAAGCCGTAGCGAAATTGCAGCGCAAGCTTGGTGAAAGCATCCTGGGTGTTAAGGAATTCCGGGGACAGATTTCAGTGACTCTGGATCGCGAAGTTATCATAAACGCTTGCCAGGTTCTGCGAGATGATCCGGAGCTGGATTTCAACTTTCTCGCCGCGCTAACGGCCGTGGATTACTGGCCTTCCGAACCTCGCTTTAAGATTGTCTATCAACTCTACAGTTTGGCGAATAAAGAATTCATCGGTCTTCGTGTTCCACTAAGTAATGAATCACCCGAAGTTTCAACGATAGAAAGCATCTATCCGAATGCAAATTGGCATGAGCGCGAAGTCTTTGATATGTTCGGCGTAACGTTCAAGGATCATTCCGATCAACGCCGCATCATCATGCCTTACGACTGGGAAGGGCATCCTCTACGAAAAGATTATCCACTCGGTTACGAGGAGGTCCAGTTCACCTTTAATTTCGACGAGATTGATAAACGCAAACC
>SOJU01000063.1 GCA_004376465.1 Anaerolineales bacterium
GGATCGTTAAGCCGGCCGTATGGTCGGCGCCCTGGGGGGAGGTTGCGTAGGTCACCCCCGTGCCTTTCAGAGCGCGTGGATCGTAGGCTGAAATCGCCTGCCCCTTCACGGCCGGAACGCGCCGTACACCCAGAGTTGATCCAGTGAATGCGGCCCCATTCCCCAGGGTTCGTCCGAGGGGCGTATCCCTGCGGATTTCTTCAACGAGAGCTAAAGCACGCTCCCCATCGCCGAACTCCATCAGGCCGGCCTCGGCGGCGACACCTAGAGCTGCTCCGATTTCGATCGTATCCAGCCCCAGGTCGTTCAGCTCCCAATTTAAACGAGCGATCACATCCAGGTCGGCGATCCCCAAGTTGCTTCCTAACAGGGCGATGGTCTCGTATTCGATCGGTGAAACGATCTTCTTCCCCGACGCGTCGGCGAAGCAGTTCGAGCAGCGGATCGTGCAGCCGACCATGCAGGCATGGGTGGTCTGGCTCTCGCCGCCGCGCTCGAGCAGCAGATCGCGCAGCTCATCTCCGCTGATTGCCTGTGCGTCCTCGAAGGTGCCGCTTGAAAAGTTGCGCGTTGGCAGTGCGCCAAAGCCATCACACATCATCGTCATCGACGCCGTGCCGTAATCGGCATAGACGGTCGTTTGCGGGTGTTTGAGCAGCTTATCGACGAAGTGTTTTTGCGCACGTTTGAAGAGCGCCTCATTAACAAGCCGGGGCGGTTCTCCAGAGGAAGAATCGATTACAACTGCAAGCAATCTTTTGCTGCCCATCAGAGCGCCTAAACCGCCGCGGGCGTTTATTCGTGAGGGCTCATCGTCCTTGTCGAGATTCTGGATGCCGGCGGCGAGCATCTGCCTCTGACCTCCAGGTCCGATGAGGGCTACTCCAATTCCGGATCCATAGCGGTGGCGAATTTTCTCCGCGGTTTGGTAGACGCCATCTCCAGCGAGGTCGTCGGCGGGTTCAAAACGACCACCCCGGGAGTCCAAAAGGAGGACATGCCAGAGATCGTCCATGGGTGCGGCCTCGATGAGCAGCGCTTTGATACCGAGATGGGCCAGCATCAAGCCTGTCGTCCCGCCGGCGTTGCTCTCCTTGACGCCGCCGGTGAGCGGGCTCTTCCCACCCACTGAGATCCGATCGCATGAGGAGAGGCGATGTCCCACAAGCAATCCCGGCGCCCAGATGAGTTTGTTGTGCGGACCTAACGAATCGCAATCGGGTGGAACCTTGTCGAGTAGGATGTGCGCAATCAGACCGCGTCCGCCGAGACGCTCCCAGGAGGGAGTGGTCTGTTCTTGCCTCACAACCTGTCTTCTCATATCCGCTCGCCAGACCTGCATCATCACCTCCGTGATCTACAGTCTATTGTGTTCCAACCTGAGCGATTTCGCCAGTTGAAGGGACATGCGTTGGTGAGTAAAAAGGAACTTGAGTCAGAAGACGACTGCCGCCGGTTCAGAAGGGGAAAACCAAGGGTTTTATATGTACCGATCGAAGCTGATTCGGGCCTAGAGCGGGGTCTCGCGTCGACCCAGCGTCTCGATTGCGGTACCCCGTAGCGCGGCACGAGCTGGAAGCCAGGAAGCCAGCGCTATCAGCATCGGGGAGACTACTAAAGCGAGGATTCCACGGGTGAGCGCAGGTTGAATTGAGGCAAGGGCGACCTCCCATACCGGGAAATCGGGATATCCGAACACGCTGCCACCGGAGACGACGATGTGGATGACGACGACCCCCGTGCCGACAACGATTCCCACACCGGCGCCGATGAGTCCGAAGAGCAGTCCTTCGACAATCACGATGGCGCTAACCTGCCTCCGGGTAGCTCCTGCGGCGCGCAACACACCGTACTCCCGCCGACGTTCGGACACGCTGATTAACGCGGTGTTGATCACGCCCAGCGTCGCGGAGAGGATGGCAAGAAAGAGCAACCCACTCATCATCGTGCGTACAGTTCCCATCGCCTCCATCTGCATCTTTGAGACTTGTGACAGGTCGGTAAACCAGACGCCGGTATAACGATCTGCGATTGCCGCGAATTCAGCCAGAATTTCGTCGCGTCCTTCACCTTCGTGAGGGAAAACGCTAAGCGTGACAGGAGCGGTTAAGTTGAAGGCGGTCAAACCCGCGTCGCTGATGATCGAGGCGCCGACGAAAGTGGGTCCAATTCCGGCGATGGTGCAATCGAGGGATCCGAGAGGTGTCTGGATCGGAATCGTGTCATACAGCCAGGCGTTATTTTTCTGCGCTACGGTGGGGGTCAGGAACAATCCACAATCTTTATCGGTGATCTCGAGTGCGTGAGGCCAATCGCCGTAGGTAAATGTGAAGAAAAGCTCGCCGGATTGCTGCATACTGTGCGGATCGATGATGAAGGAGAAGTAATGTTCTCCCAGAAAGGAGAGTTCCGGAGCGAGCACGAAGTAGCCCTGCACTACCGCGGCGTGACCCTCGGCAGCTGCTTCCACTTCAGCGATCAGGTTGTCGGTAAGGGTGAAGTCGAAAACATCCTCGTATGCCTGGAGACCAGCATCAATTTCGAGTGGGAAAAAACCCATCCCCGGATTCTCTTTAAGACTTCGCTCCGAGTTGCGGAAGAAAAGTTCTTCGAACCAGTACCCCAGATAACCTGTAACCCCAATGATCATTGCCACACCGATAATGAGTGTCAGGAGCGTAAATGTTACACGTGCCCGTGCTCGCCGTAGATTGTCGGCGGCGAGTCGACCAGGGAGGCGTAGGATCGCGGTAAGAGGTCGGCGCAACCAGACGCCTGACAAGCCCACGATAGCTGGGAGTGATAGACCGATGCAGAGCAGCCATAGTGCTATGAGGGCGACCGTGAGATACGACGACCAGGGCGGAAGGATCCAAAGCCCTGGCGGATCCACGATGAGGAAGATCCACATCGCGGTTAATAAGATAGCGCATCCCCCGGCAATCCGGTATTGGTTGAGGTTCCGCCCGCTAGAGGATGTTGCCCTCATCGCAGCAACCGGCGGCGTCCGCGAGGCGCGTATCGCGGGAAGCAGAGCGGCGATAATCGTGGTCGCCAGGCCAACGGTTGCACCGAACAACAGGCGGTCAGGCGAGAGTGAGACTTCGCCGAAGCGATTGAAGACATCGCTGGTCGTTGTGACAAGAAACATCAGGCCACGTCCCAGGCCAACACCAGCCAATAGTCCGAATACTATTCCCAGCGCACCGGTCAGGATTGCTTCGAGTAGGACCATGAGCAGCAACTGACGGTGGGTCATGCCCACGGCTCGCATGCGCCCAAAATCCTCGCGGCGCTGTGTGGTTGACATGGCGAAGGCGTTAAAGATCAGGAACCCCGCGCCCACGGTGATGACCAGACCGATAGCGGTGAGGCCAACGTCCAACTGTTCACTCATGAACGCGGTGATGGCCTTACCCTCCGCGCTTTCGGCGATCTCCTCCGTAATCGCTCGACTGATAAGATCTGAAGCGATAATCGTAGCGATGCCGATGCCAACGGCGAGCGCGGCGAATAGGTTGCGGATCCAACTTCGGCGGAGTTCACGCAAGGCGAGGTGTGCGATGGTGCGCATGTCTTAGCAAACCTTAGACATTTACGTGAGCTATGGCCTCGGTGATTGCCGAGACGTCGAAGGGGCCACCGAGGATTTCGTGAACCAGCGCGCCGTCTTGTAGGAAGACAACTCTATCAGCGAAGGCGGCTGCCGTGGGATTGTGGGTGACGATGACGATGGTCTGGCCGGCAGCATCGCAAGCCCGACGCAAGATGACGAGTACCTGTTCCCCCGAGGAACTGTCGAGGTTGCCGGTTGGCTCGTCGGCTAATAGGATCTCGGGGTCTGTAACAAGTGCCCGGGCGATGGCGACTCGCTGCTGTTCACCGCCGGAGAGTTGGTCAGGCATGTGCCCGGCGCGGTTCCCCATATTAACCTGCTCGAGAGTTTCGGTCACTCGGGCTGAGCTTTCTTTCACCGATTGTCCGTCAAGAAGCAGCGGCAGGGCGACGTTCTCCGCAGCGGTTAGAGTAGGAAGTAAATTAAAGAATTGGAATACAAAGCCGACGTGACGGCGCCGCATTACGGTGATCGCCGTATCGCGCAGGCGAGTCAATCTGCGATCGGCCAGGAACACCTCGCCACCGCTGGCTAGGTCTAGTCCGCCCAGGAGATGGAGCAGGGTAGATTTCCCTGAGCCGGAGGGACCCATTATGGCTACGAACTCACCCTCATGAACGGTGAAATCGACACCTTTCAGCGCCTCGACGACCACATCTCCCATCCGGTATTGCTTCTGAAGGTCATTGGTTTCGATGATTTCAGACACAGGAATCTCTCCAGGCATCAATCGGTTCGGACGATCGCAGCATCGAGCCGGACCAACGGCGGGCCAAACCAAAAAGCCATGTGTACAACCCTTCTATTATCGATGTTTTGATGGGAATGTAAAAACGGCACTTTAGGTTGGTGTAGATAACCTTGGGTTGTCAACAATTGTTTTAGACACACCTCTACGATTATAGGTTGTAGGGACCGGCCTGTGTGCCGACCCGCTGCCCTCACGCTCCCAACAACCACCAACCTCCCGCAGGTTCGAAACCTGCGGGAGGTTTAACCCGCGAACATTATGGCGCAGGCGCAGCCTGCGACCGGAAGCAGAGCTTCCGCACTCCATATGGTGGAGAAGTGTATGAGACTGACCCTGGATCGTTCAAATGAAAGAGCTTGAGGTACCTACTAGATTATGACGGGTAATGAATTGATTCCAGCGTATAAAAGCTCCACCAACTGAGGTATCTGCGTTTATGTTATCTTTCCACAGTAATTGGAGGGGTACCAAAGAATCTTCTACAACTGCAGTTGTTCGTGATTAGGTCACGCACTTGCGGAGTTTAGATGAGTCCTGTTGATGGCTTCTGCTCGTTTCTCATCCCGTACCCTGCGTCGAACTCGAAAATTGAGTGCGAGGAGACTGGCTGCAGCCGCCAGGCCAACGAGCGCCATTCCGGCCGGGTTGTCTGTCCGGTCGGCGCTGCTTTCCGCGAGGAAAGCGAGCAGGATGAAGAAGGTCAGTATGCCTGTCGAGAGCGCCATTCGACCAACGTCCGACCATGCTCCTTCTCCTGATGCCCAGCGCAAGAGATGCAATACTCCAAGAGCCAGGACGATCAGGAACCCGATCGTTAACACAGGCGGGATGCCCAGTTCGGGCAGCGCCCAGCCGCCGATGAAGTAGGCAACGATGGAAAGAAAACCGATTGTTCCGATCCAAAAAGGACGCAAGCGCGGAGCCGGTTGGGGTGGTTTGAATCGCTTCGGCATACGCCGGGCCAGGAGGTATAGACCCACCGTGGCGAGGATCGCGAACAGGTAGGGGATAAATGGAGGGCGATAAGGCGCCAGGGCGAGAGCGCCGAAGAGCACAACTGCCGCTAAGAGAATGGACAAGCCGATCATGCCGCGCCGGCCAGTCCAGGGCTCATCCCGCCGATCCGGGTAGATCAATTCTGTAAGCAGGATTGGAATGGCGATGCTCACCGTCGCATGATAGAGTGTGAGGGAAACGCTCCAGACCCAATTCACACCTGCCAGGCGACCGTATGTGCCCAGGATCCCGAGATCTATCCAATTCGGGTCGAAGAAAGATTTAATCATTAATCCCTCCTCGATAATGCCGTACGCTAAACCGAGCGTCAGTATCGTTGGCCAACGTTTATCCCAACACAGCGTGAGCTCGCGCACCAGCACTGCTCCACTTCCATAAAGCGCAGGGAGGATGAGGAGCATAAAGGGGTTGAAGAACTCCACCGGTGGAGCCGATCCGGAGAGCAGTTCACCGATCGCAGGAGCCAGGAAAAAGAGAAAAAGCGCAGGCGGGATTCGTCTCATAATTTAAGTCCTTTGTATTTCTGTCAAATCATTCGTATTAAGAGGTACTCAACTAGCAGGAGAAATGTTGCAATTTTTAAGAGAATTGATTTATAAAGGGGACCCAAAGAGGGTTTAATAACGAAGTGAAAACGGTATCCAGAGATATGTTACTCGCCTATCTGGCGCTGTCCGCCGGGCTTATCGCCATAGGTTTTTCGGCGATTTTCGTGAGCCAGGCGGGAGTTCCCGGAACTGTGGCCAGCTTCTACCGTATGGCAATTCCAACTGTCATCCTCGCGGCCCCGGCCATTAAAAGACTCCGAGAGCGAAAGTGGTATGGACCGCCATTGCGTTGGGCTGTTTTTGGTGGTTTGTTATTCGCGCTCGACCTGGCCTTCTGGGCCTCAGGAGTGGTCCTTAGCGGGGCAACGATACCAACACTGCTGGCGAATACTGCTCCAGTGTGGGTTGGACTTGGAGCCCTACTCTTCTTCCGTGAAGAGCTACCAAGGAAGTTCTGGTTAGGATTGGCGATTGCACTTCTCGGAACCGCGCTGGTCTTGGGCTTAGAATCCTTCGGTGCGATGTCTTTCGATCTGGGGGCATTGTTAGGTTTGATAGCCGGGTTTTTCTATGCAGCGTATTTCCTGATCACACAAATCGGGCGCAAATCGTTGGATGTATTGTCTTATTTCTGGGTCTCAGGGGTGACCGCTACTGCCGCACTCTTCATCTTTAATCTTCTATTCAACCAGCCAATGTGGGGCTTCACTCCCAAGACCTATTTCAATCTCCTGGCGCTCGGCTTGATCAGCCAGGGAGTGGGTGTGTTGGCGATAAATTATGTACAAGGTCTCCTGCCGGCGACGATCGTCTCTACGACTCTGCTCGGACAACCCGTCGTGACGGCGCTGCTGGCGGGCCCACTCTTGGGCGAAAAGCTCCTGCCAGTGCAGATCGTGGGCGGAGCGGCAGTCATGCTGGGTGTCTATATCGTCCACCACAGCCGAACGGGCAATCGATAAATCCGAAATCTAATGGCATCATATCTGGTTGGCGAGGAAACGAGCAAACGGGTATCAGAGACTGTTATCGTCGGCCATGAGAAGATTGGCGATTAGCCGGTCGACCTTTCCCATTGGATAGTTCTCCAAGTCAGGCAGTGCGACCCAACATAGTTGGTCATGATCCAGCGCCTCGGGTTTTCCGGATAGAATCAGGCATCGATAAACATGGACGTTTACTTTGAAATGGGTGTAGGCATGAGGGAATATCCCCAATAGATCCCCGATCTGAACATCTACGCCTAATTCCTCCTGAATTTCTCGCCGCATGCAAACCTCCATACTCTCACCAGGATCCTGTTTACCCCCTGGAAATTCCCATAAACCGCCAAGTAGTTTTCCTTCGGGTCTGCGACCGATAAGGACCGTATCTGCCCGTTGAATCACGGCTGCCGACACATGGTAGAGGGGAACTCGTTTGCCAGGCCTGGGGATGGGTCTTTCGAGCTGGGTGCCGCGAGCGTAGGCGAGACAGTCCTGCATGAGCGGGCATAAGCCGCACTGAGGTTTACGTGGTGTGCATATCGTTGCCCCCAGATCCATCAGCGCTTGATTGAACGCCCCTGCTTGCCCCGACGGCATCGCATTATCGGCCCACTCGCGTATACGGTGTTCGCCCTGCCGCCGGCGCGGGTCGACCTCCAGATCGATGAGTCTGGCGATGACGCGCCGCAAGTTGCCGTCTAATGCAAGAACGTCGACATTGAAGGCCAATGCGGCGATAGCTGCGGCGGTGTAGGCGCCCACTCCCGGCAAACGCTCGAGGTCAGCGATCTGGTCAGGGATAACAGCGTGGAATTCCTCCAGGATCATGTGAGCAGCTTTGCGCAGATTATGGGCGCGCCGGTAGTAGCCTAGGCCTTCCCAAAGTGAGAGCACCTGATCGGTAGTAGCGCTGGCCAGGGTTTGGATATTCGGAAATTGTTCCATCCAGCGGGTATAGTAGGGGGCAACCGTCTCTACACGAGTCTGCTGCAGCATGACCTCTGAGATCCATATCGCGTAAGGATCTTTGGATCGACGCCAGGGGAGGTCACGGCCATGAACACGATACCAACCCAGAAGCTTTTCGTGTAGAGTTGCATTCATGCGCTGAATTGTACAGGTCTGCGGGGTTAGGGGACAAGGGCGGCATGCCGTCCGCTGTATGAGTTGTGCCCTAACTAGCGATTCGATTCGGCGGTTCTAGTGGGACGTGGATCGCAAGAGGGCTTCCCAACGATGCATGCTTGATCACGATCGAGTTAAATCCTGAACATGCCCAAGTCGCGGCTAACAATTTTCGACTTGCAGGGCTTGCTGAGCGCGTGGATATTCGCGTGGGTGACGCCCATCAACTGCTGCCCGAATTGAGCACAGAAGGTCCATTTGATTTTATATTCATCGATGCCGAAAAAGAGGGCTGCCCGGCGTATCTGGAATGGGCGCTTGAGAATCTTCAACCGGGCGGTATCGTCGCGGGGCACAACGCATTCGGACATGGTGATATTGTCGATACAGGGGACACACGTGAGCGAACCGAAGCGCTGCGGGTGTTCAACCGCCGCCTTGCTGAAGACCCACAAATGGTCAGCCTGATCTTCCCTGCCGGGGATGGGAGGGCGCTCGCGGTAAGAAGAAGGCAAGAGCAATGCCCTTCTTCTCCGCTGCAAATCAAAGACCTGATTTATTCCGACTGGATTTCGATCAGTACGGCCCTAACGACAGTGCGACGCAGATATTGATCCGTGGTTTCATCGTATGCATCACAGGTGATGAGGGTCAGCCAACGGCGGGGTTTATGTTCTTTTCATAAAAAGGGAGGAAGATCACAAACGATGTACCAAGCTCGGGGTCGCTCTCGACCTCGAGCCAGCCGCTGTGTTGTTCCACGATCTCCTTGCAAATAGCCAGGCCAAGGCCGGTGCCAGGCTCACCTGAATCGCGGCCCGTTTTACCACGGAAGAAGCGCTCGAATAAATGTGCTCGGTCTTCAGACGGGATCACTGGACCATTGTTGTAAACCTTGATGGCTATATGAGGCTCTTCCCGACTATTAACAGACTCACTGGAGAGCAGCACATGCCCCCCGGGATGTGTGTATGACAACGCGTTACCCATAAGGTTTGTGATAACCTGAATCATCTGTTCGCGATTGACCATAATCGCGGGGACTTCCGGGTTTAGCTCATGCCGGAGAAGAATGTTCTTAGCTTCCGCCCGAGCCTGCTGCGAGTCGATTACCTCGGCGATTAGTGCATCCATAACGTGGAGTTCTTTGCGCTCTGACTCGACATCGCCATCAAGACGAGAGAGCGTGAGTAGATCTTCGATCAGTCTAGAGAGACGATTGGCTTCGTTTTGTAGAACGCCCATATAGACGTCACGCTTGTTGGCCTTAAGTGGATTCTGGAGCAGGGAGAGGTAAAGCATCACATTGGTAATCGGAGTGCGGAGTTCGTGGGATACATTGGAAACGAAGCTGGACTTCAGCCGATCGAGTTCTTTGAGTTGTTCGTTAGCATCCTCCAATTCCTGTGTCCGCTCACGAACACGGACTTCCAGGGTTTCCATCAGCGTTGCCCGGCGGATTGCATTCGCAGCCATATCGGCGATGGCTGTCATAATTCGTATCTCGCTTTCATCAAAGGGGTGTTTGCGTCCGAGGAGCATAGCGCCAAGGGTCTCCTCGTGGGCGATGAGGGGGACGCAAATGAGTGAGCACATCTCCCCCAGGAGTTCTGGGCGAGGGAACAGCGGATCGTTAAGAATATCTTCGCTGGTGTAAATCTCACCCGATTCGATGACTTTACCGCTCACACCAACCCCGGCTGGGAGTCTCTCTCCCTTCCATTCAGCCCAGGCAGAACATGCGGAAGCGATTACCGTTTCACCGCTTTCGGGTTCACGCAAAGCAATCGCTGCACCGTTTGCGTCAAGAAGGTTTTCCATCTGGTCGAGTAGGATGGGCAACATTTGCTCTCGATCGGCCGCATTGCGCAGGGCTCTGGATACGGCAACGATGGCGTCTTGTTCTTTCTCCTGTTTCCGTCGTGCAGTCAAATCCATGAAGACGGCCATCGTCCCCATGAAATCTCCATTCTCAAATAGCGGGCTACCGCTCACTTGCACCGGGATGCGCTGCCCGTCGCGGTGCAGGATCTCTAGCTCGTAACGATCGGAGCCGCCGGCTGTTCGCCGTTTATCGGCGGCTTCTACAACTGGGTACTGGTCTTCCGGGATCGTAATCGTCCAATGCTGCCCTTCGATCTCCTCTCGTTTGTA
>SOJU01000245.1 GCA_004376465.1 Anaerolineales bacterium
TGGCTGATTGTTACCCCTAATCCTGTCCTCTGAATCACTTGGTATTGGAGGAGGTGGATACGAACAAACGGCGATTGATTAGGACCTTTTTGTAGTGGCTTCTCCTACTGTTAATCCTTTTATTTCAGCCAAATGGTTTTTCATATCATTTGACAAGTCTTGGTACAATTTAATGTAACGGTAAGAGGATTATATGCTTAATGTCACCGGCATCTCCAAGTCATATAACGACCATGAGCTTTTCAGCGGGGTTAGTTTCACCGTTGGCATGAGCGATCGCATTGCGGTCATCGGACGGAATGGCACGGGGAAGACCACCCTTTTCGAAATCATAACGGGCAATATCATCCCGGATTCCGGAAGCGTGTCTCTGCGACGTGACACTGCTATCGGTTATCTTCGCCAGGATGTCCAACCATCATCGGAGCAGGGTCTGCTGAAATATGTCTCCGGTTCGTCCGATGTGGTCAGGGACCTTGCGCATAAGATCGGGCTGGTACAGGAAGACCTAGCAGAGGAAAGGGACGAGGAAACCGTGAATGGCCTGCTGAGAAAGCTGGGCGAGTTGCAGTCCCTCTATGAGGCGAAGGGTGGCTATAGCTCCGAACACGAGGCAAAGATCGTCCTCTCTGGACTGGGTTTCGCCTGGTCAGATTTCGGGCATCCGCTGTCTGAATTCAGCGGCGGCTGGCGGACACGTATTGAACTGGCCAGACTCCTTTTCCTTAATCCCGATATCCTGCTGCTCGATGAACCTACAAACTATCTCGATCTGGAGACGCAGCGCTGGTTTGAAGCCTACCTGAAACGCTATCACGGTGCCGTCCTGGTCACGTCGCATGACCGAGCCTTTCTCAACAATATTGTGAGCAAGGTCATAGCCATCGAGGATGAGGGCGTTATCTTCCACCACGGCGATTATGATAGCTACGTTCGCGCCCGCGAGAAGGATATCGAGACTCGCCAGGCAGCCGCCCGGCGACAGGAGCTAGAAATCAGACGGCAGATGCGTTTCATTGAGCGCTTCCGAGCCAAAAATACCAAGGCTTCTCAGGTGCAGAGCCGTGTCAAGCAACTGGGCAAGATTGAGCGGATTACAGTTCCTCGGGCAACGAAGAAGATACATTTCAACTTTAAAGAGCCTCCGCGGAGCGGTCGCGTCGTAATCGAACTCAAGCACGTTGCCAAGTCTTACGGGCAGCATGTTGTATACCAGGATCTTAACCTGCTACTGGAGCGGGGAGATCGCGTTGCCATAGTAGGGATAAATGGGGCTGGGAAGACAACCCTTCTGCGCATGCTGGCGGGTGTTTTGCCCTTTGAAAGAGGGCAGCGTGTACTCGGTCACAATGTGACTACAGCATACTTCGCCCAGTATTATATAGAATCTCTCAACCCCTACAACAGCATCATTGAGGAATTACGGAGCGTAGCACCGGACGAGCCGGAACAGCGCTTGCGTGGGCTGGCCGGGGCATTCCTCTTCAGCGGTGACGATGTGACGAAGAGGATATCGGTGCTCTCGGGTGGGGAAAAGACCCGCGTCGCCATTGCCAGGATGCTCGTAAGGCCAGCCAATCTCCTTCTTATGGATGAGCCAACCAACCACCTGGACATTGCGTCCCGCGAGATTTTGACCGATGCCCTGAATGCTTACAAAGGGATTTTGTGTTTCATCACTCACGACCGTACCCTCATCCGGGAGATCGCCAATAAAATCATCCAGGTGCGGGATGGCCAGGTAACGGTTTTCCCCGGTAGTTACGACGATTATCTATGGCAGAGCAGATCACCGGACGGTCAAGCGGAAATGATGGAAACCCAGCCTGGTATAGGGCAACTACGTCAGCCACCAACGGCCGTGAAAAAGCGCCAGCGCAAAGCACTCGAAGGCCGACTGCGGAATGAATACTACCGCGCCATATCGACGGTAAGGGAACGCATCACAGAAATAGAGCAGGAGGTGGCAGCAAGCAGAAAGCGAATTGAAGAAATCGAAGCTATAATGGCTGCCCCCGCCCATTACAAGGATTCCCGGAACGTAGTTGCTGTGAATCGTGAATATATGACGCTAAGAGAAAAGGTGGCGAGGTTGACGACCGAATGGGAGGGCCTGATGGGCGAGGCTGAGCGGATAGACCTGGAGTATCGCAGGACGCGGGAGGAGTTGGCAGGATAACGGTTGGGCGAGAGGAATGAATGGCCTGGCGAATCTTTGGGCTACCTTAGCCTTCAGCAGTTCCTTGAGTGTTACTTCTAGAGCAAAAGAAAGGAGGTGATGCAACAATCTGACGGTTTGTGCAGTTAGGTAACAAAATACGCGATTGTGTAATTCCAGCCCCACTCACATTATCACGTTGGGTCGCGCATTCAGGCTCCGGCTGTACTAAGAGACGACCAGCGCGAGTAGATGAGGCAGAGTAATGGAAAGCCAGTTAAATACATCTGCAAACCATTATTAGATTGACAGGAATACTTGTCAACAATATAGCGTTTTATGATTCATTACCTCTATAGGATACATTGGACACTGCACGAACAAAACAGGGTTTTGGCGGTTGACACAATTGTTCTATTTTATATGTAAAATCACTAGGTGAGACAGTTCACCCAAAATTAAGAGATACAAGCGGTATGTCACTGAGCGTAAAAAGAAGTAATCCCTGGTAACTTTTTATTGGCGATTTAGCTTCGATTTGTACCGCTAGGTCACTCTTGGGTTTTTGTGGTGGTGAAAAGTTCGTTAGCAAAATGTTAGCAAATTCTGATGATTTAGCTGGTAGGCCGTGGGAGACTCGAACTCCCGACACCCTGATTAAAAG
>SOJU01000123.1 GCA_004376465.1 Anaerolineales bacterium
TCTCTCGCATGTTCCAACCAGAAAGCGGTGAACGTGCCGAGATGATCGAGGGGGACATCGACAGCATTGCCGAGAGACTTGTCGAGATATTGCGCACGTCGGATGTGCTTTGAACCTTGAGTTCAACAGCTGAGGGAGGTCGTGATGACCAGTGACATCTATGTCCTCATCGAACACCTACAGGGCCAGGTGAGTGAGATGTCCTACATGATGCTGGCTGCAGGTCGGCCGCTTGCGGAAGCTTCGGGCGGGAACCTGGTAGCGATGCTGCTCGGTCAGGATGCCCAAGAATTGGCGGCTGATCTAGACGCGGATCGCGTTTTGTATGTGGAGCACCCGGCACTGGCTGAGTTTAGCCCCGATGCATACCTCAGAGTCCTCACCGATCTCATCCAGCAAGGAAACCCAAGGGCGGTGCTGATGGGAGAAACATCCATTGGAGCGGATGTGGCTGGCACGCTATCTGCCCGCCTGAATCTGCCAATCGTGAGTTTGTGCCGCAACGCATACGCGGAGGGCGGCACCCTTAAATTTGTCAGCCAGATATATGGCGGGAAGGTGCTCGCCGAAGGTGACCTACCAGAGCCGACAACTCTTATGACTATGGTCCCCGGTGACTTCAAAGCCGAAGCTGGTCAGAGCGCAACGGCTCCCGAGATCGTACCGATCTCCCCTCCCGATCTGGAGGGCTTGAAGGTTACGCATAAACAATTCATCGAGCCCGAAGCCGGCGACGTTGACATCGCCAAGGAACCCATTTTGATCGCCGTGGGCCGCGGTATCCAACAGGAGATGAACCTCGAGATCGCGCAGGAATTGGCCGAAGCATTGGGCGGCGAACTGTGCGCCTCGCGTCCGGTCGTCGACCAGGGCTGGATGACCACCGGCCGCCTCGTCGGTAAATCGGGTAAGACCGTCAAACCGAAGGTCTATCTTGCCATCGGCATCAGCGGAGCGCCGGAACATGCTGAAGGCATCGGTGATACAGAGCTCTTCATCGCAATAAATACCGATGAACAAGCACCGATCTTCGACATCGCAAAGTACGGAGCTGCAGCGGACTTGTTCGATTTGATCCCGGCTGTGACGGAGAAGATCAAGGAAGCGAAAGGTGGCTGAGCACCGCCATGATTGAACGTATTAATTTCTGGGGTATCCCTGAGATCTGGCACTACGTAGCCTACGTCTTGCCAATAGTTGCCGGTCTAGTGCTGCTCGTACGCGTCTTCCTACGCATGCGTAAGTGGTGGGTAATCGGTCGAGCGGAAAAGAGGTGGGACAAGCTCGCCCTTCGTTTCTGGAGGCTGCTAAAACAAGGCATCGTCCAGATCAAGATCCTGCGCCAAACCTATCCGGGCGTAATGCACATCGCCATCGCATGGAGCTTCTTCATCTTTTTCCTCGGCACTGCACTGGCTACCATCGACGCCGATATCTTCAAATTCCTGCACGGCAACATCTACCTGGTGTTCAAATTCGCTTTGGACGCATTCACGGTTGTAGCGCTGGTCGGGTTAGCCCTGGCAGCATACCGACGTTTCCTGCAGAAGCCAGACCGTTTGACTCTCACGTCGAACTTTGGAAACACACTCTTGGTCTTGTTTCTGATTGTTCTCTCCGGTTTACTCACGGAATCCCTACGCCTGGCGGTCATTGCCCAGCAACCCGCTCTCCAGCCCGGCTGGGATCCAAGTCTTGCGTGGTGGACTCCAGCGGGTTGGATCACGGCTCAGCTTTGGCTCGGCTTGGGTATGTCGATCTCTGCACTGAATGGCATCCACCTGTCGATCTGGGTTTTCCACATGGGCCTTATCAGCGCCTTACTGGTCGTGTTCCCCACCACAACCCTCGTCCATGTCCTGACCTCGCCCTTGAACATCTTCTTTTCGAAATTTGACCGACCCATGGGGGCGCTGTCGCCTTCGGTGAATTTCGAAGAAGGTCTAGCCGGAGTCGCCACGCTGGAAGACTTCACGTGGAAGCAACTAATGGACGGTGACGCGTGTACAGAATGCGGTCGCTGTCAGGACGTCTGTCCAGCATATGCAAGCGGACAACCGCTTTCTCCCAAAGATGTGGTCCAGGCCATTTCACACGCTCTTGCCACCGTGGGAAGCAACGGCCGGGAAGCGCCTCCCTTCACCGGTCAGGCTGTCGAAGCCGCCACGCTCTGGGCGTGCACAACCTGTGGTGCCTGCGTCGCTGAGTGCCCGGTGTTGATCGAACACGTAGAAGCAATTGTTGACATGCGCTGCCATCTTGTCGACGAAGCGCAGATTGATGCGCAACTGCAGAGCGCCCTCGACAATCTTGGCCGCTATGGCAACTCTTTTGGTCAATCCGAGAGGATGCGCGCCAAGTGGACACAAGCTCTCGATTCCAAGGTGAAAGACGCGCGCAAAGAGCCCGTCGAGTACTTGTGGTTCGTCGGCGATTACGCCTCGTATCACGCCAGCTTAACCGAGATCACGCAGAAAACGGTCGATGTCTTCCGGCAGGCCGGATTGGATTTCGGGATCTTATATGAAGGCGAACGCAACTCGGGCAACGATGTTCGACGCGTGGGCGAAGAGGGGTTGTTTGAGATGCTGTCGGAGGAGAATGTAGCTGCACTCGAGCGCTGCGACTTCAAGGCCATCGTGACAACCGATCCCCACACCTATAACACCCTGAAGAATGAATACCCACCTGAGATCAACGGCGGGCGCCCGATTCTGCACTACAGCGAGCTGTTGGACCAGCTGATCTCATCAGGGCAGCTCAAGTTGACTAAAAAACTGGGGCATAAAGTCACCTACCACGACCCCTGTTACCTCGGGCG
>SOJU01000203.1 GCA_004376465.1 Anaerolineales bacterium
AACCGGAAGGGTGAGAAAGAGCGTGTCCAGACGGGCATCGTCGAATCCTTCCCCCTTCGCGGACCTTCGGCGGAACCATCAAATTAAGCATGGACTAGGGTTTTTTCTTGATGAAAGGAATACCAAAATACAGTACCGAGACACCTGCACTTGCAGCGCAGGTGCAAGTGTGAGTCTCTCGTTTCTTGCGTATAACATCAAAAGAGTGATCAATATCCTGGGAGTACCCAAAATGATCGAAGCCCTGGGGTGATCCAGGGCTTTTTTTGTCTTTCACCAGTTTCGGCGGTCCAATCTATTGAAATTCGTCGATACTCGCTGCTAGCGCTGAGAATTCGTAGCCTTTTAGCTGCTTTTCACACGGTCTGGTGAGAGGTTAGGCGGCAAAATTCAGGTATCCAAAGATCATTCCGACTCCAGCCATTGGATCGCTTCTTGCCGCGTTGTGAAGAAGCGAAATTCCTGTCCACTATTCGCCTCACGAACTAGCGCCTGAAAATGAGATGAATACTTAGACGGATCCGCAACCACTACAGCCATTCGCATTCGATAGATTGATAGTCTGTGAAGTAACTCACCTGCAAGGCCACTACTTAAGTCAAAGAAATCAGTCGGGAGCGCAATCTCATCTAGTAAAAGAGAATTCGCCCCACTCTCGATGCAGCTTGAGACGATTGTAGTGGGATCGAATTGTTCTGTGGCCTCGACCTCAAAGTATCTCCTCATTCCTCTTCCTGATTAAGATGATATTCTGCCACCTAACGGATGAGCTCAGCGGCGCGTACCCCAGCGTTCGCTGGAGCGGGGGTTAGCCCGCAACTGGTTAATGCCCCAAAACATCTGTGCCATTGCGATTCTCACGCTGGATGATTTCCAATAATTCATCCAAGTGATCAACCCGGAAATCTGATTGGACTTGATTATCCAGCTGACCCAATAAACAGGTCCGCAATCCGGCGGCCTGCCCGGCAGCAATATCGAGTGCCCGATCTCCGATGGCCAAGCCCTCTGAACAAGCAATTCCGTTTCGGGACATGATAACCAACATACTGGTGGGATCGGGTTTTTTCGGAAATTCATCATCAACCGTGATACAGTCTACGATCAGGGGACGCAGTGCATGAGCGTCCAGAAGTTCAGTGGTGGAGTGACGTGGACGATGGGTAACGATCACATTCTTGCCCTTTAAGGATCGGATATAGGAACACAAGGCGTGAGCACCGGGCCTCAGGGGTTGCTTGTGATAGGGGATCTGGGCGTATTGGCTGTTAAAACCTTGCTCAATTGTCGCTCGTGGCAGTTGATAGGCTGTGGCTAGGAAAGCCATACAATGTGTCAGGCTGACTCGAGCCAGTCCCAGGACTAACTCAGACTCGGGATAATGGCCCCAATCAGCAAGGGTGGCGAGGAATGCTGCGGTTAGGGCGGGATAGGTATCGAATAAGGTGCCATCCAGATCCCAAATAAGGTGTTTGATCATTGATTTGTTTTGATTGCGGCCTAACGGTTTGCGTTACCCGCTGGCGGGTGGGACGAGATAATGTTGAATAGGCGGAAAAAGCTTGGGCACAGAATCAACTTCTTTTAGCGGGACGAATCCCTACTGTCCACTGCACGCTGTGTTAGGCGCTTTCTGTGTGGGCAGGATGATGATTGGAAATCGCTTTGACCCAAAACTCATTAAACTTGTCTCCATCAATTTTGGTTACAACCTTTGTCGGTTTGCCAGCTGTGTCGATTTTCTCTTGAAGCCAGCCATCCCTTAATTCCAACTTTAGAGGGATTTCACTGATCTCTACACCTTCACTCCAACCCAACGCAATTGCGCAGGCTAATGGATCATGTTGAAAATTGATGATGTCTTTTGGTAATCCTTCACAGGTTTCCCCATATTTCCTTTCCATCTCCTCGTCCACCGCGAATGCTTCAGCCTGTTTCGCAATTAACCGCCCCAATGAACCAGACTTTCGCAAATCATCCAAATATGCTCTTCGCAAGGCTGTTTCTACTGATACCGTAAGTGGGACGAGCGTTGGACTGGAGTTTTCAAGAACATGCTTTGCTGATTTAACATCCGCCTGGATATTCCAATCCATGTTATTCCCCCACTGTGGAAAACCAACTCGGATGGGATAAATATACCCACCCATAAGGAACAGATTTGCTTGTTTCAGAATTCCGGGATATTTGAGGTCGAGCAGGTATAAATTTGTAAAGGGGCCAATTCCAACAATCGTCGCATCTTGCTCAATACTGTGCTTCAAAAGACGAATTGCTTCCTCTGGCGTATTAGCCGATGGCGAAACTGGTTCTGGCCAGTACCTTTCCTCGGAAGGGTAGCCTAGTTCAGCATAACGGTAAAACCCTTGCGATACATCTGCTCCTGCTGCAACTGGAATCTCTCTTTTGCCTTCAAATCCTAAGACATACCGAACATACCCCGCTCTTCTACCTTTTGCCTCCGCAACTGTCGTAATACCAACTAGATGCGTATCCTCTGACCACCGAAGCAGCATGGCGAGCGCGCAGAGATCATCAATATCGCCGCCTAAATCTGTGTCAAGATGTATCTCCAAAGTAGTCACCTTTCTTGGGACATTCACCAACCAGATGTTTGTATTTGGACTCAGCGCCTAACGGTTTCGAGCTGCGAAGTCCCACGTTCTGTGTGGGGAGACGCCGGGGCTCGGACCATCGCCGGCAATCCTAGCATCCCAATCATACAACTTAGAAAGCAAATCGCGCCGCATCCCCGGTCGCTTCAAGTGAGAG
>SOJU01000066.1 GCA_004376465.1 Anaerolineales bacterium
TACTGATTCTTGCTTAAAAGCCATGCGTGAACTTCAGAGATCCGGCTGACAACCAGAGTGATATGTCCGTCCTCAGGCAGGATTTGAGCGTCGACGCCCGGGATCTGGCTAGCCAACCATTCCCCATGGGAAAACGGAACGAACCGGTCTTGCTTGCCGTGCAACAGCATGACGGGAATTTGAATCTGCCCCAAGTCAAACCCCCAATGCTTAATAAAAGCGATGTCATCATCAACCCAACCGTCACGCCTTTCCTTGATTCCCTCAATTATGTTGTTAATCAGATCAGCGACAAAATCCCCTGTAAGCACATCAGCATCGATAGGGCTTAGAAGAGAGCGTAATGCTTGAAGAAGCGACTCGGGGTCAGCGGCCAATAGGCCCGGAGCCTCCGCCTCAATGAGCGGCTCAAGCGCATCTCTCCCTTCGAGTGCTGCACAGAACTCTGCAATATTGCTTTCACCCATCCCAGCTAACCAGTCCAGTCCATCAGCATCGTAAGGCGTTGGCGAGGCCAGTACAGCGGCTGCAAAAACCAGATCCGGTTTGAGGGCTGCACATGCGAGCGCGTGCGGTCCTCCCCCGGAATGACCCCAAATAGCCAGCCGGTCTAGATTAAGAGAATTCGCGATCGCGGCCACATCATCAGCAGCACTGGCCACAGTACGGCCAGGAAATGCTGTTGAACCACCGTACCCTGGTCGATCATAGCCAATCAAACGAATTCCACGTGACAGTGCATCCTCTATCCATTTGGGACTTAGCAGTCTCGAACCTGGCGTTCCACTATGAACGAGGATAGGTATCCCATCTGGCTTGCCCGCCTCAAATATACGGATCTCGCGTCCACTCTCCGTCAGGATGGTATGCTCTTGGCTGTCCATTTTTAGTCCTCCTACAATATTCTGCAGCGACACTTTGGGTAGTGATGCCATCTCATCAATTATCGTGAGCGTTGTTTACACTCGGTTTGTAGAATTCCACTTGATACAGCAGGGCAACCTAACGGTTTTGAGCTGAGCGGCCCGCTTTCAACTTCGATAATACATCAAGTCTTGCGCAAACTTGCACGATTCCCGGGTCCGCTCCAGCGAGAGACTGTGTAAAAAGTCTTCTCCAATGCGATAATAGCTGCGAGCGTAAAACTTGTCGAATCTGGAGCGGCTTATGGACTACATCGAAGGCAGCAACCGCGATCAATTCCTCCTCTTCCCCCAATCTCTGGATGAATATATCAGCGACGACAACCCGGTCCGCTTCATCGACGCCTTCGTCGATAACCTGGATCTGATGGAACACGGATTCAAACATGCCGTCCTCCAGGAGACCGGACGTCCTCCCTACCATCCAAGTGTGCTCCTCAAACTCTACGTCTACGGCTACCTCAATCGCATCCGTTCAAGCCGTCGCTTGGAGCGGGAATCTCATCGCAACGTGGAAGTGATCTGGCTCACGGGCAAGCTCATGCCGGACCACAAGACCATCGCCAACTTTCGTCGGGATAATCGAGAAGCCATACGCGAGGTCTGCCGCGCCTTCACCCGCTTCTGCCGGGAACTGGATCTCTTCGGTGGCGAATTGGTCGCCATCGATGGCAGTAAGTTCAAAGCTGTCAACAACAAGGGTCGCAACTTCACCGACCGCAGGCTGAAGCGGGCGATGAAGGATATCGAGAAGAAGATCGATGCTTACCTCGATGAACTGGATGAGAACGACGCCCAGGAACCTGAAGAGCGCAAGCTCACTGCAGAAGAGCTCAAAGAGAAGATCAAACGGCTCAAGGAGCGCATGAAGAACTACAAGGAACTCAAGAAGGAGATGGAAGAGACGGGGGAGACGCAGATCTCACTCACCGACCCTGACAGCCGCTCCATGCCCTTAGGCGGCGGGCAGAAGACCCAGGTGGGGTATACCATCCTGGTATCTTAGGATAACGTGCAGGTCGCCGTGGACGAAAAACACAAGCTCATCGCCGATCATGAGGTCACCAACGACGTCAACGATCTGGGTTTGCTCAGCCGCATGGCCAAGCAGACAAAGGAGACGTTGGGTGTGGAAGAGCTTGAAGTACTTGCTGATATGGGCTACTACGATGGCAAGCAGGTGAAAGACTGTCTCGACGAGGGCATCACTCCCTACATCCCCAAGCCGGATACCTCCGCCAACAAGAAGCTAGGCTTATTTACCAAGAAAGACTTCCGCTACGATCCCGAGCTAGACTGCTACTGGTGTCCCGCCAAGCAGAAGCTGACATTTCGATTTCAGCGCGAAGAGAAGGGCCGCATTCGACGCTACTACGCCACCAGCGCCTGCAGTGATTGCTCCATCAAATCGAAGTGCACCCGCAGCAAGACGGGACGCCGGATCAGCCGCTGGAACTACGAAGAGGTCATGGAGGAAATGGAGCAAAGGGTGCAGCTAAGCCCAGAAAAAGTGAAGCTGCGCACATCGTCCCGATGCCCTTGCGGGAAACAGCTTGCTGAGCACCCTTTCGGCACCATCAAGCACCACATGAACCAGGGGCATTTCTTGATGAAGGGTCTTCCGAACGTGGGGACAGAGATGAGTCTGTCGGTTCTGGCCTACAATCTCAAGCGAGTTATCAAGATCTTAGGGGTTCCAACAATGGTTCAAGCCCTGTCCTGATCGGGGCTTCCTTTTCCAATTCTGTTTTTCCTTATTTATTCGCGTCAATATGACCGATTCCGTTCCCGGAAGTGAAAATGCTTGCTTCCGCAGGCACTTTTTACACGGTCTGGCGAATGGTTAG
>SOJU01000284.1 GCA_004376465.1 Anaerolineales bacterium
AGCCCATCAATATTGTTTGTCGCATGATCTCTTGCACGTCCTGGCGGGTTATCTTCACTTCATCGCGTATGACTTCGATATTCGTCCGACATACGGTTAACGTTTTTACTGCAAAGAAAAGCGGCCACATGCAGGCAAGGCGGATCCGCTGCAAGTGTCGAGGGAATGCAGCAATGTAGGCTAGGCTATGATATAGATGTTCTTCGGCTTTCACCGCAAGCATGTTCACTACTCGGAAGGCTGTATCCTCGTATTGAGGCGAGAAGAACTGATCGCGTGTAATCCCAGCTTGATCTAGATAGGAGCGCGGCACGAATACCCACCCGCGCTCATAATCCTTACGTAAACCGCGGATAATGTTGACGGTTTGCAACCCTAGACCAAATTCCCTGGCCAGAGGCAACAGTTCATCTTTATGCTGCCGGATTGGAGAGGAATACCATGCGAAGATGTCGGTCAGTAGATAGCCAACCTTCCCGGCTACCTGGTGCATGTAGTCATCCATCTCTTCGACGGTTTCAACGAAGGGTCCTTGCTGTTGCCAACGCGCCATTCCCATTGCGGACTGGGCACATCGATGAGCCGTGAATTCTTGAACTTCGGGAGGCATTACTCGCAAGTGTTCGATTAGATCATCTGCATGTTGAGCAACATAAACCTCCGGATCCGTGCTGTCTAGATCGGAGATCCTCTCAATGAGCTCTTCTGCTCGGTTATTACCTTCTAGTATTTGAGCCCATAGCTCAAGCAACATCACTTTCCGACTAACATCTAATTCAGCGTGGTCTTCCAAACAATCGGACACACGAAAAAGCAAGTAGGCGAGACCAACAGAATCCCTCAGGACTCTGGGGAGGAATCTTATGGATAAGGCAAATGTCCGGCTTACCTTATCAAGCATCTGTCCGTACTGTTCCATAAACCTATCCCGCCTAGTTCGATGACGTTTCCTGAGAATGTGCTTCGGGAATTGAATTGTAACTGCTCAGTCAATCCTAGTGCAAGTCGAAAGGTGTAGGAAGTAGTGACTATACCCGTTCCATCAACGAATGTTAATAGACTATCGGTCATGAAACCGGACACATTATTTGCATGGATGATGGGTGGTATGCAAGATCTCTGCTTCAGCACTCTTAATAGGGCAGGGAGGGGAGCGAAGAATATCGGCAATGCTTTAAACCTCACTGTGGTTGGGCAATGAGATTAGAGCTGTTCGAACTGGGCCACATCCAGCACAAAGACGGTGGCGCGGGCTTGATCCGGTCTGTCTGAATCTTCCACGTTCGTCCGGATGATCTCCAGCGCGCTCTCAACTTTCTCTTCATCGGTGCCGATGAGCAGCGTTACATTGCCTTGTCTCAGGAACCCGCCTGTCGAGGCAACGCGCGTTACGCGAAAGTCGTCTTCAACAAGTGCCTGCATAACGGGTTCACAATCTTTCTTTTTAAGGATTGCCATCATGAGTTTCATTGCTAGATTACCTCGCATCTATCAATATCGAATACAAAGACAGTTGCTCCTTTTACTTCTAAACGGAGAGGTTCGGCGAGCACGACCCCAGGCATACCCTTCGGGGAGGTCACGTATTCAACCTTGCTCCGCCCGGCGTTATTCAGAGCTTCGACGGCTTGATCGAGCCTTCCCTCTGGGAGGCCAACAAGCAGTAAATGATTCCTTCTCCGGAGAAAGCCTCCCATACTCTGGATTCGCGTTGTGGGGATATTCCGGCTCGAGAGTGCATTAGACACGGCCTCAAGATCGCGATCCTGAATGACCACCATCATCAATTGGCAAATATTGCCCTCGAATTGCTCATCAAAAACTTGACGGCTCCATTGTTCCGCTGTTGTGTCCAGAGCAATATCAACCTCTGCCACTAGCTGTTGATAGGTTTCCTGACCTATCACGCCATCCGAGCGGAGAGTCGACAACGTGTTTCGTTGAGTCCGGAGGGATTCGCGGCGAGCCGTAATTAATTCCCCCGCCTCAAGCTCTGGCGCGTCTTGAAGCGCTTCCTGAACGGCGGAAGTGAGAGCCTTCGTGCGTTCCAGGATGATTGGGTGAATTTTCTCCCAGGTGTGGTCGGAAACAAGCCCTATCTGATGCAGCCGTTCCACGTGTTCATATCCACTTCGAGCCGCAATCGCCCTGGCATGCCTTTGTTGATATTCGATCTGCGCATCACTGACGGTGATCAATCCGAGCCTGTTTAGCAAGCCCTCCATCGTTATCCCCTGAAACAGAAGCGTGAACAATACGACACTGAAAGTCATCATCGTCAGCGTGTTGCGGTGCTCTCCCAGCGCACTGGGAAGGCTTAATGCCAGCGCCAGTGCAATCGCGCCGCGCAATCCCCCCCAGAAAAGTACATGCCGCCACCTGGAGGGAATGCTGCGTCCGAAATAGGTGAGCCCATAGATGCTAATCGCCCTGGCGACAAGAACCGCAAAGATGGCCCATAACCCCAGCACCCGGCTTTCCCAAAGAGCGCTTACCTCCATTTGTAGGCCGATGAGGAGAAAAACAGCAGAATTTACCAGAAAGGTGACGTACTCCCAGAAGTTGAAAACGACGATCCTCGTAGTGGGAGACATCCCTTTCTCACCGATACTGCCTGTGACTAATCCCGCCGCTACGACTGCTAACACTCCACTGACGTGAAGCTGCTCGGCGACCAGGTAGGCGCCGAATGCCAGGACAGTTGTAAGCGTTGTTTCGATCAGGTGATCATCAACCATGGCGATCATACGGGATACCACCCAACCCAGCCCGAGTCCGACGACGATGCCCCCGCCGCTGACGAGAATGAAACTCAAGAGCCCGTCAATGATGTTGAACTCCCCGATCAGTAATGCTTCAAGCGCCAGACCGAAGAGCACAATCGCGGTGCCATCGTTAAAGAGGCTTTCTCCCTCGAGCAGAACCTCCAACCGTTTCGGCGCCCCCAATTTCCTAAAGATAGCAACAACGGAGACGGGATCCGTCGCCGCGATCATTGAACCGAAAACCAAGGCTATCCCCAACGGCAGCCCAGTTCCGACAGAAATGATTCCACCAACGATGATAGTTGAGAGGAGTACACCAACAATTGCGAGCAAGGCGATTGTTGGTGTATCTCGTTGAAGTTGACGGAGGTCTAGATGAAAAGCGGCTTCAAACAGGAGCGGTGGCAGGAAGAGAAAAAGGATAATGTCGGACGTCAGATTAATAGGTTGACTCGTACGGAAGGAAAGGGCGATGCCGACGAGTACCAGTACCACAGTTGAGGGGACACGAAAGCGGCGCACAGCGACGCCGACGAATGAGACAATTAGCAATGCGCCCAGGATTAGAAATTCTATTTCGACGAGATCAGCAGTGTTTTCCATATGAATAAATCTAACCTTTTAAAAAAAGTTTGAACAATTAAGAATTTCTGCACCCAGTTGATCCCCAATTGCAATAATTCCAATATAGAAACAGTGACCTTGAGTACTTTATCATGAAAAGGGCGAACCGGTAACTTCAAACAACTGCAAGATTCCGTTACCGGAAGGAAATGCGGTGGAGCATTCTGATTTCACCCACTCGAGCCCAGTAAATCCAGGGTGCGGGCATTGACTATCGCAGGGTGCTCATAGATGAGAGCGTGGTCTGCGTCAGGGATGATTTCTGTTTATCAGTCAGGCAGGTTCGCGCTCAGTTGGGAGAGAACTGAGGTGAGCACCAAAACCCAGAAACTATTTTCGCACAACCCAGGCTACTAACCAAGCCTGATTTATTCTCTGCCCATCCTAAGACAAAGTATGCCTGGTTGCTTGTGGGAAACTGGTTTTGAGTTTTGGAGGGTGTGCTTGCTCAGGGGATTTGATCGTACCTTGATCCCAACAAGACTGACTTGTATAAGCCCGCGTCATCCCAATCGGAGTGTCACCGCATCCGGCATGGCGCAGGTTTCAAGGCATTCCAGACAGCGGATGCACTCGGCGCTGCGGATAATTTCAGGGATACCGGGGATATCAACCGGGCATTCCGCTTCACAACGATTGCAATGCGTGCAGCGATCACGATCGATGACCACCCGCAGGGGGGATATCTTATTGAAAACAACGAGCAATGCGCCCAATGGGCTAAGGTATTTGCACCAGAAGCGTTTCACAAGCATCGAGGTGACGATAAAGGTGAGAAGGACACTTGCCAGAAGGGGGGTCGTCAGTTGAAAGCTAAAAACCGCCCTCGCCGGGCAGATGTCGTACAAAGGTGGATAAACGCTCATCGTGCTGGCAATCAGAATTACGGCCAAAACCAGATATTTTAAATAGCGGAGCCATTTGTCAACGCGGGGCGGGAACTGTGTGGGAAAACGCGCTTTGCTCTTCTTGCCGCGGATTTGTTTTTTCTCGCCGCTCAAGCGGCGTGCCCACCCAGCGAACATGTCCTGCAAGGTTCCAATGGGGCACATCCACCCGCAAAAGGCGCGCCCGGCTATTAGCGAGACACCCAGAACGACTAGCAGGACGGAGAAATTGAGCAGGTTCGTTGTCTTGAGCGTTTGCCCTGGTGTGACGTAAGCCCAGAGGGTTTCCACCCCGCCGAAAGGACAGAAAGCATCGAAAGCTCCACCTCGGGATGATTCGCCGGGAAGCATGTGACGGAGACCGATCAAGAACGTCCCCGGAGACAAAAAGCCCTTGCATCAACCTTCGGATTTTGGAGGGTTGATGTTGATTCTCTGAGCGTGTTGTCGTCATCGTATGAGAATTCTTTCGCCTCAATGCGCTGGAGCAAACCCGAGTATTATGCCAATCACCATGAAAATGACCAATGCGGAAAGGATGATTACCGGAAAGTAAAATTTATCGATTTTCATCAGGAATTGTCCACCTGGTGTATGGGTAATGGTTCGGCATCAAGCCCTTATTGGTTATCCAAGGTTATATTGTGAATATTATCGCGAACGGCGCCTGGGGTCTTTAACCAAAGGCAACATTATGACAAAATGATTCAGGCGCGCCAGTATTAAGGGGGCATTCTCTGGAAAGGTTAAATATCTTGGAAATTTTGCAGCTTGGAAAACCTTGTGATGGAAGCAAGGAAATCAGGTAGTAAGAAGGAGGACCTTTCGATTGGCCCCAACATGTTAGGCGCCCCCGGAGGGATTCGAACCACCAACCAACTGATTTCGAAGTTCAAAAAAGCTCCGTCTACCCCGTATATAGAGTGCTATGGTGTCTACCCACCCCCATATATAGGGGTTAAATTGTCCAAGCAGTCCACTGTTTCTATGGTGTGGTGAGCATTCTGCACCGGAACTGCACCGGACACGGCGGAATTGCAACACCTTTAAATCAAACCGAAATTAGGAAAGGCGACTCGAATACCTCTGTCTGATTTGAATCCCTCACATGCAGGATAAAAGTTCTGTGGGTTTCATGAATAGGTTATTCTTCTGTAATGGTTGGATCGAATGTGTCAGCAAGGAGGCAAGTCCTTGTGATGGTTAAGTCGTTGCATAATTGTATCCTTGGTTCTGAAAGCCATAGGAGGAAAAATGAGTGTAGGATTCATTCGAGATATTTAGGATAAAGTGAAATCAAAGTCTGCCTTTCCTGATAGAAATTCAAGACCGTGATTGTATTGCTCGATGTGTGTCCAAGCACATTTTCTTGAACGGATGTCCTTTTTCGGCCACTACACCCTCGTTCGGGCGAGGGCTTTAAACCGTTGAACTCGCTGATGGTTGTACTCATGGATTCAATGATAATTGATAACGGTCCTTTTCGTTGACATTTATATTTAGAACTGTATAATGGGTACAATACACATAGGCCATCCTAAGCTTACTGATGGATCAATATGGGGGGTAATGAACGAGAAGAAGTCCGCCCGACCTACCGATAGGTCGGGATTTTGCTTGTTACAGGGAGGAGATTAATACATAGCAAAGCCGGTCGTACAATGTTCCTCATAGCCTTCACAACGCTTATCATAACAACCGCCCTCTTGTGGTCAACAGCTGTTGCACAAGAGCCCACACCAACTGCTACACCCGAACCAACTTCTCTTCCTACTGAGATGACAGAAGGCGGGATTCAAGGTTTCTCATCTTCTGGAGTATCCGGTTGTACAGAAAACGAATGTATTTTTTATGTTGAAGATGGAACCGACGATGCGGGTCCTGTAATTCCCTATCCACCCGTTGGCAGTTGTTATTACAGCACAAGTGCCAATGAGATTTATATGGGCGAATACCCGGATGGCCAACCGATAATCAGTGGATTCCGATTCCCAAATGTTTCTGTTCCTGAGGGAGCAAGAATTGCCTATGCCTATCTAGAGTTTACTGTTGACGGCCCATACTCAAATAATATCCTTGTAAACATACTCGGCGAAGCTTCGTCTGACCCTCAACCATTTGGACCATCACCTGATAAGCCAGCCGAGAGGGATCCAACGGCAGCATCGGTATCATGGGAAATTACTTCCACAGATACATGGCAGCTTTCACAAACTCGCAGGACACCCGACATCACATCTATCCTTCTAGAAATCATTGATCAACATGGATGGCAAGATGGAAATTCCATGGCGCTTATTCTTCAAAGCGTAGCCCTGGGAGAGGGGTCCGATCCCGATCCTGCAAAGCGCCATCGGAGAGCAGTGGGTATAGAGCGACCCCAAGAAACATATGATGGGGATGTGGCCAGGCTAGTGATAGTGTTAGCCTATCCTCCACCATTTTCGATTAGTCGTTACTGGAATGTATTTACGTGGTATGAAGGGGAAATACAACTGGAGTGGAATCGTCTTTCCAACGCGGGTTGTCTTGCAGCGACTGAACACCAAGGGGAGGATATTGTCGTAATCCTTGACTTCGGTTCCCCAGAGCGCTCGTACGGAGAATTAGGAACTAATCTACCGGGCACAAAAATGTTTACCTCAATAGAGAAAATTAAGCGGGCAGTACAGGCTTACGTCAACGGATATTGGAGTTGCTCAATTAAAGACTGGGACAACTACCTCACGTTAGGGGTTGGCACCAATAACCAAGGACTTGCAGCTTTCTACGATGGCCCCGCAGCTGACCACGGAACTGCGTGGGGGACGATGATCGAAGACCTGCATGACTGGCTTATTAATGAACAGTGCACTATAGATGAATTCTACGTTGCATGTAACTACCGCCGGCAAGTCACGATTGTTGGAGCAAACGATATTGAGGATTGGGGAAAAATATTAAATTTTTCAACTAATGAGTACGAGCAAGTAAAACCAGAGGCGGCTCGGGCCTGGGCTCTTGCCTATTCGGAATCCGCACCAACAAAGCCATATATCAACTATGGAAATTGTTCGAACTGTGGGGCTGCTTGCCCAGATCCGGATCCATATCCGGATAATCCTTGGTGCCGTGATCACTATTGGTATCTTGCTTGGGGTAACAAAAATGCATGGCCACTACCAGAGATATACACAGAAGGATCCGAAAATCACCCAAACGGAAAAAACGCTGAACAGTGGCAGGAACTTAGTAAGTACAGCTCCACCTTTCACACACAAATCTTCTTTTTAGGTTCCCTTACGCAGTGGGGCGCATGTGAGCGACGTGTGTGCGAACCGGGAATAGCAAATGAACCAAAGGATGGATGGGAACAACTCTTTGACGAGCTTTTCAAGGATCCGGACACTCGACAAATAGTTCTTCCGTGGTCCACTGACATCCTTTGGGAATCAGATTTGCTGAAGGAGGAGTAGACATGTTAAAGAAGGGCAAGAATAGAAATCTGTTGTTGATCTTGGTGGTGGTCATAGCGGTATTCACGGTATTTGGGATATCTCTGGCCTTTGGTGCACCTTGGGGCTCCGACCCGACACCGTTTCCAACCGATTATCCAGGACCGAAGCAAACTATTGTGGTCGCGGAAGCCCTGACACGCGAGGCTGCATTACTTACACCGTTACCCACCGGTGGATCCAAGCTGTCCGTGAGGCCAACCCCAATGCCTCTGGAGATCTTCGGGCCGCCAGGTACACCAGTTGGTGCAGGAATGATCACAGAGCATTCTGGTCTGGCCAGTGCGTTTATCATGGGATTATTTGAGCATACTGGACTGCCATGGTATGAGATCGTCGGAAGGGAAGTCATTCTCGTATTTCCCGGAGTTAGTGCTCAAGATCCAAATCAAGGAGTGGTGATTGTTACCAGATCGGGGGGGAGTAGAGGCGTCGATGAATCCTGGCATGAGACACCAATTAAAGCCGGGGCTATATGGATTGTTGACGCAGTGAGCGAACGCCTGATCCTCAATTCAGATGGTGGCGAAACTTTCTACTTTGATGTTCCGGGAGATCGATTCGTCAATTCCCTTTCCGATGTCGTGCCGACGATTACGCCACGTCCTATCATTCCGACAGCCACGCTGATGCTCGAGCTTGTGTCGGATGATGCTCCTAACGAACCTGGCATCGTCCTTAATAAGAGTCCACTGAACGCAGATCTGCTTTACTATATCGATCCAAGTGGTGACGAAGATTGGTTTCTTTTCCATACTGACACTATTGGGAATATCGAGGTTTCACTGACCAACCTCCCGGCGAGTTATGGATTTAGTGTGCTGAGGGTTAGCGATCGGCAATGGGTGGGAAAAGTCGATGAGGATGGCGTAGAAGACAAGATGTTAGAACTAGCAGATGCCCCACCCGATGACTATCTAGTAAGGGTCTTCGGGATTGATGGTGTGTGGAATGCAGAGCTTCCGTACACGCTTCGATTCGGACCAGTCCTCAGCTCATTTGTCGTGCTGGGCGAAGAGGGCGTATACCTGAAGCAAAATGCGGTTGTTGAAAGCGGAGACGTTGGTGTCAACACAACCAGTGACGGGCCTTTTCTCGCTGGACAAGAAGAGCTGACCATAGGCATTGGTGTGACATTTAGCGATCCTAATTCCCGGGTAATGGGCGATAGCATCAAGATCAAGCAAAATGCGCAAGTGTACGATGTTTACTACAATGAGCTGAGCGGTCTTGGTGAAGTGTTGGGTGATCACTTTACTCCAATCGAATTGCCTCTTACCACATCACTCCCGTCTATACCAACCATCAATCCGGGTGAGGAGAATATCGAAGTACCCTCAGGGGAAACGCTTGTACTCCATGGCGGCAACTATGGGGCTCTCGAAGCCCGACAAGGAGCCACAGTAATATTCGCAGGAGGTTTATATCATTTTGAAGAATGGGATATTGGCTTAAGTGTAAACATGTACGCCAGATCTCCAATGCAAGTGCGCATCGAAGGAAAACTTCAAGTTGATCAGGGGAGCTATCTAGGCCCATCGATAGATGTTCTGGATCTAAATGCAACAGATATCGTAATCTATGTAAATGGCATAAATGGTAGCAATGGAAATCTTGGAGCAACACCAAAGGCTGCAAAGTTTGGTATAGACTCCACTGTTATCGCAAACGTCTATGTCCCGAACGGAACTTTGTGGATAAGACAGGGGGCAACGGCGAGGGGGGCGTTTATTGGAAAATGGGTTATCGTTGGTTTAGGTACTAGCGTTTCAATGGAAGGGTACTGGCGCTGATTGTCGAAGGCAAAAACAGCAGATTTGACTACAGTATGGAAGGAAGCGAGGTCGCTTCCTTCTTTCATTTCCAGTTTTTTATAGACGGGGATTCAACTTCTGTGTTGGGGGGTGTCAAGTTTCTGAGAAGAGACATCCAGATCTCTCGGCTTGCCCACAAGAACTGAGACATATCAGAAATTAGCGTAGATGAGATCAAATAGGTTGAGCATCGACTGAGCAATAGTCTGAAAAAGTTCCGTCCACCCTGTATATAGAGATCTATGGTAACTACTCACCCCCATATATAGGGATTAGTTCGTCCAAGCAGTCCACTGTTTCTATGGTGTGGTGAGCATTCTGCACCGGAACTGCA
>SOJU01000183.1 GCA_004376465.1 Anaerolineales bacterium
GGTTCGACCGCGTGGAAGCGGTCAAAGGATACCTGAATCTCCATATAAACACCTCGATTTACGCGCAGAGAGTGACCGACAGCGTCATTAACGCAGGGCAGGATTTCGGTCGGGGTGCAAAAAAAGGTGAGCGGGTGATGGTGGAATATGCTCAGCCGAACACCCACCACTCTTTTCACATTGGGCACGCCCGCAATGCCATCCTCGGTGAGACCCTCGCCAGGTTGGTGGAATTCGCAGGCTTCGACACAATCCGAGCCTCTTATCCAGGCGATATCGGGTTGGGCGTGATCACTTGCGTTTGGGCATATGAGAAATTCCACCAAGGCCAAGAACCCGAGGGCATCCATGAACGTGGACAGTGGCTGGGAAATATCTATACAGAAGCGACGACGCTTGTAACCCCTAAAAAAGATGAAAGCGAAAGCGAGGAACAACAAAGGCTGCAATATGACGCAGAGCGACGAGCGCTATACAAAAAATGGGACGAGGGCGACCCACATGTACGTGAGCTCTGGCACAAAACCCGGCAGTGGAGCCTGGACGAACTCGCGGACATCTTAAAGATATTGGATATCAACATCGATGTCTTCTTCTTCGAGAGCGAAGTGGATGAACCGGCAAAGCAAATCGCCGAGGAGCTGATCCAACTGGGAATTGCTGAAGATGAACGCCCGGACGGCCCCGTCATTGTGAAAATTGACGAGAAGCTCCATCTGAAGAAGGAGAAGTATCGCACCGCAGTCATCCTACGCAGCGATGGCACGACACTCTATAGCACTAAAGACCTGGCACTTGCCAAGGATAAGTTTGAGAACTATCACGTTGATCGGTCAATATATGTAGTTGATGTCCGCCAGAGTCTACATTTTCAACAAGTTTTCAAAATCCTCGAGCTATGGGGCTTCCCTCAAGCCGAGAAATGCTTCCATCTTGCATATGGCTTCGTGACCTTACCAGAAGGCGCCATGTCAGCCCGCAAGGGTAATGTGATCCTCTTCATGGATGTCCTTGCGGAGGCTGAACGCCGTGTACGTGCCATCATCGAAGAGAAAAACCCTAACCTGACTGGTGATCAACGCGAGACTGTTGTACGGCAGATCGGATTAGGGGCTTTAATCTACGGCATGCTCTCCGTCGATAATAATAAAGATATCGTATTCAATTTAGATGAAGCCCTAAGTTTTGATGGCCAATCTGCCCCCTACATCCAAAACGCATACGTAAGAGCAAACAGTATTCTGCGAAAGGTCGAAGGGCTTCCCGAAAGCACATCCTTTGATTATGAACTCGATCCAACAGAGATTGAACTCATCGACGTCATTTCCCGATTTCCTACTGTCCTTCAGAAAGCGGCGGAGAATTACAAGCCGCTGATCATAGCCGCATACGCTTTCGAACTCGCCAAGGCATTCCATCATTTCTATCACGCCGTGCGCGTTCTCCAGGCTGAAGTTGAGCAGGAAATAAATGCTCGTCTACGCATCACGGCCGCCGCGAAGGAAACGATTACCATCGCTCTCAAACTGTTAGGAATCGAAGCTCCCGAGGCGATGTGATTGGATGCGTGACTCGCTCATGAAGGCAGCGACCATCGGGTGAAAGATCAGCGGGAGACGTTCAAGATTACAAATACCGAACTCGGTAGCCCACACGAGCTGAACGGATATGCCCTCCGCTTCCAATAGAACTCGCCGATGTTTGACCGGCCGACAGCGGAGGCGAACCCAAGCAAACGATTCGGACGAAAGCAGGCTCAGACAATTATGACCCGTGCCTCTCACCGCAAGCCATTCGCCAGACTCGAGTGGGACAGAAGCTCAGATGCAAAATTGAAACCGGCTGAACTCCAGCTTTGGTCGGAGGCATTCCCCCAACCCAAACAAACGAATACTGCGATTCAAAGTCGCCTCATACACGGCGAGAATGCCAGCGTAATGACGGCTCTGTTGGATGAATTTGAGGGCCAAATCGATCTAATCTATGCCGATCCGCCGTTCCTAACGGGCAAAGCATATCGTGCTCGCATCGGACAGGGCGAAGATTCTCGCGCCCCCAAATCTTGGCGAACAACTCAAGGATTTCATGACAACTGGTCAGATGGTGCAGCATATTTAGATATGCTGTTTCCTCGCTTGCAGTTAATGCACAATCTACTCTCCGAGTCGGGGACGTTGTATCTGCATTTGGATTGGCATGCATCCGCGTATGCGCGGGTTCTAATGGATGAAATCTTCGGTCCGGACCGGTTAATCAACGAGATCGTCTGGGTATACCATGGACCATCGCCCATACGTTCGGCGTTCAATCGAAAGCACGACACTATCCTGGCATACTCAAAATCAAAAGAGTACACCTTCAACGCCGACGATGTTCGAGTAGCCTACAACCCATCTACGATAAAGACTTTCGAAAGCTCTTCGCGGGCAGGATTTGGAAAACAACCGGATCTTGAGCGCGGCAAAGTTCCAGAGGATTGGTGGTATTTTCCGGTCGTCGCCCGACTTCATAAGGAACGCACAGGGTATCCTACACAGAAACCGGAAGCGCTGCTGGAGCGAATAATTCTCGCTTCAAGCAACCCGGGTGACCTCGTTGCGGATTTCTTCTCTGGCTCAGGTACTTCTGTCAGCGTAGCTGCTCGATTGAAGAGGCGCTGGCTTGCTTGCGACCCCGCCCCCACAGCCTTCACCACGACCTATCGTCGTTTGCTAATGACTCCTGGTGTGGGTCCCTTTACCTTGTGGAAGACGGCCGACACACAGGATGAACCCACGCTGGACCTCGAGGTGCAAATCACAACCAATGAAGCCCAAGTTGAAGCGAGAATCGAAACGATCAGCTCAAGAGATTCAGCTGAGCTTCAATTCCCGGAAGACTTGGTACTCTGGGAGGTGGATTGGCTCCACGAAAACGAGATTTTCCAAAGTCAAACTCAGGCACTCCGAACCTGGCGGAGTGATGAGATCTCTCTTCAATTACAGCATCAATATTCATCAGCCGGCGTTTATAAACTTCGGATTCGGGCGTTTGATTCCCTGGGTCGTTATGGGCTTTTCTCATACAAGGTTCAAATCAAACAATAGTCCATTCGGTTACAACCTACTTGAACATCCAGAGGGGAAGACATATGCCCCTCTGTAAAGACGCAGCATGCTGCGTCTCTACTTTGCTTCCGGTCGCTGGCGAAGCCTGCACGCTGATGTTCGCGGAACAAACACCCCGCAGGTTTCGAACTTGCAGGAGGGTTATTGGTATTGGGTTGCGTAAGGATGGCTGGCCGACACATGGGTCGACCCTTACGCGCAATTAATATACTAGGGTTGAGTAGCGCAAATCCGCTGGGGCTCTCACAAAAATTAGATTAGAGCTAAATAAAAAACGCCTGTAAGGGCGTCGATTTTCAATGTCCTTATTGCTGTTGTTACTTATCCTGAGGTAGATCGAGCCTATAGCCCATCCCCCGAATGGTCTTAAAATATTTTGGACGTGATGGATTCGCTTCGATCGCCTGCCGCAGCCAGCTCATGTGGACATCGAGCGTGCGCGTATCCCCCGTGTAATCTGTTTGCCAGACTTTTCTGATCAGCGTCTTCCTCATCATAAGCCGGCCAGGGTTCCGTAGAAATACTTCCAACAGCTTCGTCAGCTTGGGTGTCAGGCGCGTTTCTTTTTTCATGCAGCGCACGCGCCCTTTAGCGATATTCAACTTAATGGGTCCGGCTTCGAGTGTGTACTGAACATCACCGGGAAGCATCCGCTCAACGCGATTCAGCAGTTTCCGCGGCGTGAAAGGATGGACTAAGGTGAGGTTTGCTCCGCTACCGGGATCGGGCTTTGTGTCTTCGGGTGAAACAAGGATGATGGGGACCCCATCGAGTTCCGCTCTAGCCTTCCGGCACATGCGCGTGCCTGAAGTTTTCATTGAAGCCGCATCAAGAACCAGAAGATCAGGGGGGGTTTTCTTCGCCGAAGATACAGCTTTCTCTATTTCGTGATGTACTTGAACTTCGTATCCTTTGCGTTCAAGGGCAGGAGCGAATGAAGGAGCGTTTGCACGACCGCTCTCAATCAACAAAACATCTGCTTTTGTCATTAGGGGATCCAGGCTCCCTCAAACATTGGACAGCCCCCATGTGGCGCTGCCGGATTTCCATTCTACCATTTTTAGGTTCGACCGCAACTGGGAAATTCGTTCTGGATAAAAAGATTAATTTTTTTTAAATTAGGCAGATTAGTCAGGTTGGCGAAGAACGGTTTTGAGATCTTGCCTCTCACTGCTTCGAATTCGGCTGGCGCCGCCTCCTTCTTTCGGGTCTCGCCCTCCTCCGAACCCTCTAAAAGGAACTTCATCAAGAAGTTTCAATCTCTCGGCAGCATAAGCCGTCGGGGCAGCCCATAAAGCTAATGGCGCCAAGCTCTCCCGAAGGAGAGGAGGCCAATCCTCTCCACCATCCCACGAGCTGATAGCAAGATTGCGACCGATGGTCTGCATCGCGTTAATGACTTCCGTTTCACGTGAACGACATCGCCCATCGGCCTTCAGGATCCACGTATTCATATTCGCGGGTTCACAGAAATACTCCAGGTGAGCCCACTCCTCTAACTCCTGCGCCCATGCTCTCTCTCCTGCAGCTTCGATGACCTTTGCCGCACCAAATAGTGCGGAGGCAAAAGCCGGCCCCCCACCGACCATCACACAAGTTCCATCTTGAACTTCGCGAGCGAAGCGCCTGCCTGATTCGAGTTGGCCCGGCATCCACCGCTCAAGGATTAAAGGCAGTCTCTCCAGCGCTTTTGATAAGTACTGCGCTGAGTCGTCATCGCATAACCTTGCGGCGAGCGCATATCCCGTGAGCATTGAACCCAAGTAACTGAGCAGGCCGGGACCAGGTGGAAAATCGGGGAGCTCAACCGGAAGCAAAACACTCGCTGTCTCTGCGAGCGTACTTTCGACGTTGCTTGTAATCGCCAATGTTTGAGCCCCGATCTCATTGCCCATTTCCAGCGCCTCAACAGTACGAGCAACTTCACCTGAGGAGGAGAACCCGACAAGAAGAGTCTCCTGACTTGTCTCCCAAAGGTCGGGCACTAGATAGCGTGAGACAACCATCGACGATCCAGCCTGCACTTGCCGCTTTACCAGGGTTCTAAATATCATCTCCAAGCCAAGGGCCGCGTGATGAGAATCCCCTGAGCCAAAAAGAACAATCTTCTTCACCGCTTCGCCTTCTAACACTAGATGCGAAGCCTGATTGGACGCTTTTCTCCAGAACTCGGTGATGAAACCCACAGCCATTTCAATTTGGATCGTGAGTGATTCCTGCATGACTCGCTCCTGCCCACGAGTGTATAATCAAATCGATGAAACGAGAATCTCCGAAGTATCTTTTCATTGGAGGAATTCGGGAAGATTATTGTATCACCCATACAAATCGGGCGATTTCAGGCGCGCTTGGGGGAAACGCGATCTATTCCGCGGTTGGCGCCAGGATATGGTCCGATTCCGTTGGGATTCTCGGGCGTATCGGCTCCAACTTCGATAGGGCGAAGTTAGAGAGAATCGAACAAGCGGGAGTCGATACAAGCAACATTTGCGCCCTCGCCGAACCACTTTCAACAATCACTTTCTACGCATACCTCTCGCCAGAAGAGCGTGTGGACGTTAACCCAGTAGTTCATTACCGCCGGATCAATAGGCCCATTCCAAAGGAATTGCTGGAATACCGGTCTTCAACTGAGGGCCAAGGGAATCGAGAAAGTTTCACACCCCTTACAATTCGACCGACCGACATCCCCCAATCGTTAAACGGCGTCCAGGGCGTACATCTGGCGCCAGCGGATTATCTATCCCATGTAACCATCCCTCCACACCTCCAAAGTGATGCCATCCGCTGGATCACCCTGGACCCTTCAATCCGATACATGACCCCTGATTTCAAACGAGATTTGCCGACCCTTCTAAAGGGCATCGATGTCTTTCTTCCCAGTGAACTCGAGGCGCGCGAGTTCTTTTACCAGGGGAAAAAGGACACATGGGAAATTGCAGAGGCCTTTAGCGAAATGGGACCAAGGTTTATCGTGATAAAACGAGGGAAACGAGGACAGGCACTTTGGGATCGCGATTCGAAACGTCGTTGTCTCATCCCAGCGTACCCGAGTAAGATCCGGGACGTGACAGGTGCCGGGGATGCTTTCTGTGGCGGATTTCTCGTCGGCCTAAATGAAACACAGGACCCTGTGGAAGCGTCGCTCCGAGGCAGCGTTTCATCGTCGCTGGTTGTTGAAGGAAGCGGTGCACTGTACGCGCTGGGTGCCGCACCCGGGTTGAAACAAGCGAGATTATCTGCGCTACGATCAGGACTAAGGGAAATATAAGAGATGGATTTAGATCGACTCATTAACCGTGCAATCGAGATTCAGTCTATCCCTGCACCTACTTTCCATGAATCGAAACGTGCTCTTTTTCTCAAGAAAGCTTTCGAGAACACCAATCTCAAGAATATTGAGTTGGACGCAGTTGGAAATCTCTACGGCCTGATCCCCGGTTCAGGCAACCGTCCAATTATTGTCTCTGCTCATCTGGATACAGTCTTCCCAGAAGATACACCTTTAGACTCACGACGCGATAGGAACCGTATCTTTGGGCCTGGAATTGGGGATAATTCCATCGCCCTAGCGACACTTGTTGAGTTGGCACTTGATCTCTCACCAGAGAAACTTGAACATGACATCTGGCTGGTTGCTAATGTGTGTGAGGAGGGGCTGGGTAATATTCGTGGAATGCGAGAGGTTGTAAACCGCTTTCAAGATCAGCCACAAGCCTATATCGTCCTGGAGGGAATGGCGCTTGGCAACATCTATCACAAAGGACTTCGGGTAAAACGCTACCGGATCACTGTCGAAACAGCAGGAGGACATTCTTGGGCGCACGCGGGTCGACCTTCCGCCATTCACACCCTGTTTAAGCTAGGTTCTGAAATCATCGATATCGACCTGCCCCTTGACCACCGAACGACTCTCAATGTGGGAGTAGTCGCAGGAGGAACTTCCATCAACACGATTGCCAATCAGGCCAGTCTTGAGCTTGACCTGCGGTCCGAGGGTGATGCCCAACTGGACACCGTGGATCGAGCGATAAAAGACCTTTCCCATGATTACCATCGGGATGAAATCAAGGTCAAAATTACCATGATCGGGGATCGTCCAGGAGGCTCGCTTCCCGAAGACCATCCACTCATAGTAGCAGCATGGAGTGCTCTAAAATCAGCCGGCGTCCGTGAGTGTCGTCTGGAAATAGGATCAACAGACGCCAATGCCCCTTTAAGCAAGGGGTATCCCGCTATTTGCATAGGCTTAACGAGAGGTGACGGTGCGCACACCCCTCATGAATATATTGAAATATCACCGATAGAAAAAGGTTACGCCGCGCTGATAAATCTAATTCGCTCGCTGTAAGAGCTGCTATCCCTGTACGTTCTCCTCCAATTACTGTGGAAAGGTGACATAACCATGGATATCTCTGTCAGGTCAATCGTCACTCGAATCACGGGGTTTTCTCAGGCCGCCGCAAGAATTATTTTGGTGAGCAAGATTACAAATAGTAGGAACCCGGTAGGGCAATGCTTGCCCTCAGCCGACAGGGCATATAAACCATAAGAGACGCAGCATGCTGCGTCTCTGCTGCGCTTCCCGGTTGCGGGCTGTGCCTGCGCCTTTGAGATCTTTCGCATAAACCTCCCACAGGTTAGAACCTGCGGGAGGTTAAAATACCAGTCCTTGGTATCAGAAAACCCTCCATAGTCAGCACGGACTCTATTGCCCGGATGGATGTTTCCTCACTTCATAAGCAAACTAAAGTGTGAGTAATTTACCCAGGATCACGGTTGCATAGTCGGGCTTGGTGTCATAGTCGGAGTAGGAGGATCACCTTCAATGTTGAACCGCGTTGAGACCCTCCATGTTTCTCCTAAGAAGATCTGGACCTCATACTCTCCAGGAAACCAAGCTCCCGGTTCACACTCTGTATATCCATAACCACCGGTTCCCCCATCCCACGCATGTGTTTCCAAACAGATCAATTCCGATCCAGCATACCAGATCGCGGTCCATCGCAAGCCGTCCGTGAGATAGTTATAGCTGAATGCCCCGAACAGTCTTCTAACTGGATTCGTAAATATTTCTGACACTCCGAGCGGACGATTTTGTCGATCGATCCTCCTGGCCACGAGCACGGGACTGAAGACCGCCTCGGGATCGGGAGTCTGTGTTTCGCGTAAGAGGAGAATTTTGATCTCCTCCGGGAGCGACGGCGTGGGCGTCTGCGTTGCTGTCGGGGTGACCGTGGACGTGAGGGTAATCGTCGGTGTATTTGTGTTTTTTAAAGTTGGCGTTATTGTGGGCGTGGATGTTTTCGTTGCGGTAGGAGTGATGGAGGGAGTTGGGGGATATAGTGCATAGACAGCCCTGCGTCCAAGAGACGCTGATACGATACCCGCAACAACAAACACAGCAGCAAGCGCAAACCAACGCCACCCGATGAGCATCCGCTCTTTGCGCAGAAGATAATAGGGTAATTTCCGTGCAGCCTGGATTTGTACCCAGCCAACACGAACGGCAGCCAATACACCCAACCCGAAAACGATCGTCATGAGCAGGATCGTTTGATCAATCGTCATTCCCGACCTCATGACTGTTCAATTTCCAGGATTGCCGGTCCATCGACCTCAAGACAAATTGAATAGACCTTTGCATTGACTGCCTCATATTCCAATTCACGCCCCTCGACTCGCAAAGATTTCGGGGGAGCAGGTAGAGCAAGCCAAACTTGACCTTGAGCTCCCCGCTCACAGTCTATCATCACTGTGAGCGTTTGGTCATGATGATCCCAAGACTGCACACACAATCCTTGCGATATGTGTAAAGTATCTCCGACCCACAGTGACTCACCTCGCGCTTCACGCAACGCGAACAGTTTTACGCCATGGGCAGCGATGGGGCCTGAGTAGAGAACGCTATCGTGAACAAACTTGTACTGCGCATTCCAATAATCAACACAATGATAATCGAGTGAAGGATTTAGTCCGAACACTTCGAGCGGGATCCCGAATTGCTGCTCTTCCTCCTCCCAATTTAGGATCGCGATGAGCCACCATTTTCCAATAGGTCCCGCAAGCTCCATGTGCAATAGCTTTGGTCTCTCTTCCTCGAGGAGATCAGCGACACGCATTCTCCCGGGTAACGGTGGGCACAAGCGGGCAAGCCAGCTTCTTCTCTCCGCATCCAGTGCGAGCAAATCGTCGGAGACCATCGCTGCTCCACCCGAGAGGGCCACTACTGTCGTCAAAGTCTGGACCTCCGCTTCAGATAACTGTGTCTCTTCCTTCCTTAGGATCAAACAATCTGGATCATTAATCCACCAACGGCGATGAAGCGGAGAGCGTGTGATCGTGTTATGAAGCGCATTGCGAACCGAAGGAAGGTCCGTCTCATTCTGGATGAGCGCGTCAACGACACCATATCTTGGTTTCCAGGAAGGCGCTACGTCTGGACCAATGCGCATCGAATCGAAGATACCAATCCCAGAACCTAGCGGACAGCCACACCCAACAAGAGTACTCTCGTTACCTGCCGCATCCCTGATCTTCATCAACATCTGTCGAAGCGCTTGCGCACCTGTGAGCCGCGGGTTGAATCGTTTGCCAGCGAGCGCTGCCGCATACAAGAAATCAAGCTTAAGGTATGAATAACCCCAACTGTTTACCACAGTATCGATCACGTTGATAATATCCTCTTGTACGCCAGGATGGGTCACGTCAAGAGCACGACCAAAAGATTCCCAAACCCAACCCGT
>SOJU01000188.1 GCA_004376465.1 Anaerolineales bacterium
CTCATCAGTGCGATTGATGCGCGCTCCCAGCTGCGCTACAGGCCCTTCTTGGGTGATTGGATTGTACTTGAGAGGCAGATTCACTGTCAAGACAAATCCGTGCGGACAAATCCATCCATTGAAACCTCACGCCCTCTCGGCGTTGTCCTTCTGAGAAACGGAAGCATAGTTGTGAATGGGGGAAAGAATTGCTATGCTGAAGTGCGTGTGGCACTCATAATTGATTTCAGCGACTATATTGACGCGATATTTGAAACTTGTTTTAGATAACATTCGCGGATTACCCTGGAGGAAAATTGACGATGAAAGTGATCGATCTTTGGAAATCGGACCAAAAAACGACAATCTCCTTTGAACTATTCCCCGCCAGATCCGATAAAGCAGCGGAATCCCTGGAGAAAACAATCGAGCAATTGACCGCCCTGAATCCTGATTTCGTTTCGGTTACCTTCGGGGCTGGGGGATCAACGCGGGAGGGTTCCCGGCAACTTCTCCAGAAACTGAAACACGAGAAAGGACTGGATGTGCTCGCGTATTTCGCCTGCTTTGGGCTAGGGCCGGAAGATATCGTTTCTGTTCTGGATAGCTATCGGGCAATAGGGATTGAAAGCATCCTGGCTGTGCGCGGTGATGCCCCCCGAGATGAAGCGTTCGAGCCACATCCTGACAGTCTGCAATACGCCTCTGACCTGGTCGCCTTCATCCGCCAACGCTACGATTTCTGTCTCGGGGTTGCTGCATACCCTGAAGGGCATATCGATGCCCCGGATATAAAGAAGGACCTTGAATATTTAAAACTGAAAGTGGATCAGGGGGCAGAGTACATCATCACCAACTATTTCTATGACACTAGATTTTTCTTCGACTTCGTTGACCGATGCCGGGGCATTGGCATAGAAATTCCTATCGTACCCGGTATTATGCCCATCTACAGCGTCAAGATGATGGAGATGCTAGCGGGCATGTGTGGAGCGACGATTACAGACGAGGTGCGTAAAGGGCTTGATTCTTTTGAGGAAGGTGACAAAGATGCCCTTATTGCTTTCGGCATTGAGCTTGCCTATCGTCAGTGCGCGGAATTGCTTCGAGCGGGTGTTCCCGGGCTGCACATTTACACCATGGATCGGAGCATGTCGACTGTGGGCTTGGTCAACCGGCTGCGAGCCGATGGTTTGTTGTGAGTGAGCCATTAAGCGGCGAGGGAATGACATTGGCCGAGAGCCTCTCATTGTAAGAGAAGCTGATGTACCTTCTGTCAATCCCAAGGTGATGTGGCAGATCACAGATAGGTAACGAGATGATATGGAATGCAACCGGGAAAAGAACCTGGCGAATTGTAATTACACCTATGAGCCATGCTCCAGAAAAGGCATTTGCTGTGAGTGCATCAGCTACCATCTACGCATGAGAGAATTGCCGGCTTGTTGTTTCCCCAATGATGTAGAGAGAACTTTTAATCGATCTTTTGAGCTTTTTGCTCAATTAGTCAGCGAAGGAAGAGTTTAATCGACAACGTTCAAGTTTCTATCGGACCCTTACGGTGTTTTGAAATCCATTGCATTAATTGAAACCATTTATTGGATCGTGCTTATGTCCGGCGAAACAAATCTTCAGAGTCTTCTTGCGAATATGCAGCCAGACCTTCTCGAGGGGGAGTTCGTGTTTTGTTCCGTCTCGCCCAAAACGTTTGATCAACTTCGTATTCACCCGATCGGGTGGTTTCGCGAAGCAGAGGGGATCACCTTAATTATTGAAAGAAGCATCGCCAATGATGAGGGGCTGGACTATGAGTTTGTCTCGCGAATGATAACCCTCAATATACATTCGAGTTTGGAAGCGATTGGGTTTCTCGCAGCCATAACCCGTAAACTTGCCGGAGCAGGGATTAGTGTGAATACCGTCTCGGCTTATTATCACGATCATCTTTTTGTACCCACGGACAGGGCAAGCGCAGCGATGCTACTTTTGGATGAACTTAAAAATGATTCAACCTAATCCATCGCTACCTATCCCATTTGACGTATCCCTGATTGGGGGACTCTGTTGCTGTGCGAATGGAACCCGCGGATTAGCGATCGAGGGACCTTCAACTTTGTCGCTTTCATGATGCTGGTCTAATGATCTTGCGGGATTCCTCATCCACTGAACGCTACCCCATCAAATCTTTTGGGATGCATCCTAATGCAGGATAAACAACGCCGAAGAACCCTTCGAGATTTCCTTGCTTTGAAGCACAACATCGTCGTGCTACTTGGCGCGCTGCTGGTCATTGGAATGGGCGAGGAGCTATGGGTCCGCTTCATGCCCAAGTACCTCGAGGTCCTGGGGGCAAGCGCCCTGGCCATTGGCGCATATGGCTCCTTCAAACGCGTGGTCGACACTGTTTATCAATACCCAGGTGGTTGGTTAGCCGATCGGTTCGGCAGGAAACGCGCCCTCGTCTTTTTCAACCTAATCGCCGCCCTGGGGTACCTCGTGTATCTCCTGACCCGGAGTTGGGAGATCGTGATACTGGGCACATTGCTCGTCCTCGCCTGGAGCAGCATGTCTCAGCCGGCGATCTTCGCGCTCATCGGGGACAACCTCGGGCGAGATCAAAGGGCGATGGGCTTCAGTGTTCAATCCATCTGGAAACGTATCCCCATCGTATTAGCCCCCCCACTTGGGGGGTATCTGCTAACCCGTTTTGGCGTGGTCTCCGGGATGCACATCGGCTTCCTCGTTTCGCTCCTTTTCGCTCTCGCCGCGATCTACCTGCAATCTCGTTTCTACCGTGAAAAACCTCGCAGCCATACCGAGCAAAGAGAAGGCATCGTTACGATCTGGCGCAGGATGCCAGGAGCTCTTCGGCAGTTGCTCCTGGCTGATTGTTTTGCCCGATTCGGATCGAGCCTGACCGCTGTGTACGTCGTGCTCCTGGTCATCAACATTCGCGGGGTGTCCCTGGTGGCATTTGGCGCCCTCACCTCCGCTCAAATGATTACAGCCATCGCCGGCTATATTCCAGCAGCCCACTTTGCGGATCGTTTCGGACGCCGCCCCTTTATCCTCGTGACCTTCGCTCTTTTTGCTCTGTTCCCAATAATCCTGGTCGGCCTCCCTGCAGAATGGTTGATCGTGGCCTTCGTCGCCGCCGGGCTGCGTGAGCTGGGAGAGCCGGCTCGCAAAGCGCTCATTGTCGATCTGGCAGACGCATCCCGTCGTGGGCGCGTAATCGGATTCTATTATCTCATTCGTGGTTTGGTCACCATCCCCGCCCCATTATTGGGGGGCTTGCTCTGGCAACGCGGTTACACTTGGCCTTTCGTCGTTGGAGGTGCCATCTCAGCTATAGGATTCGGCGTTTACTATGTTACGAGCGCGCGCACCATCGAGACATCCGATGTGTGAGTATTCACGAACGCTACTTTCACATGCATCCACATTCGGAACGGGGATGGGAACCGCTCGAGGGACCGCTCTCATTTTCTCTCTTGACGTTCTCATCCATTTGGCAAAAACACGATGACTTCGGCGGAACATCCCTGGGAAAAAATATATAAGAAAGACGGGCGTGTATTTCCCGAACCGTTCCCTCGATTCCATGAAGCAGTAGATCTATTCGTCGAGCATGGCTGCTCTGAAATTTTAGATCTGGGTTGCGGCAGTGGAAGGCACACCGTTCATCTCGCATTGGAAAACTTCAAGACTTTCGGTCTTGATATCTCTCCCACTGGGTTAGGCTTGACCCGGGAATGGCTTCGTGAGAAGGGGCTGGAAAGTCGCATTGTGCTATCCGATTTTCGGCACCCTCTCCCCTTCCGTGAGGGGAGTTTTTCAGGGGTGTTCTCGATTCAGGTAATCCATCATGCCCGCATAGCTGCGGTTCGATTGGCGATACGAGAAATCTGGAGAGTCCTTTCATCTGGCGGGGTGGCATTTATCTCGGTTGCCGCAAGCAAGGATGACGAGGAATTTGTGGAAATCGAGCCAGGCACGATTGTTCCGCTGACGGGATCAGAGGCAGGATTGCCCCATCACATATTCTCTGAAGAAGAACTGCGAATGGAATTTCGTGACTTCCAAGTTTGGTATGTATCCCTAAGAGCAGCCGGGAAAGTTTGGGTTATCACCGCCCGTAAACCCTGACCCGGTCACGTCGCCACTGAACCTTACTTTGATATCTCTAATGATGCACCCAAATGTGCTTTATGCGGAGAAGTAGCTGACAGGCACCTCCATGCCAGAAAAGCCCAGGTTATGAATATGACAACTGTCCAGTAATAAGCTTGAAAATTGTAAAGCAGGTCCGATGACCATAAATAGGGAAGATTGACCAACACGATTAAGATCCCTCCCAAGAGTCGGTTTGCTTGAAGAAGGGGTATGATCCCGATTGCCAACACACTCAACACGCTGTTGCCAGCCGCATAAGGGGCAATCAGCAATGACCCCGCAATGAGCATTCCCGCCTTCTCCCGCGATAGAGTCGTACGGCTCTTCCAGGCCGCAAAAAGGGTAATCCCAAGAATCGCCATCCATAACAGGGTTATGACGAACGGGGGGATAAAACCGAGACGCCTTAAAGCGGCGAAAACACTGATATCAATAATGCTATTGGTGTACTTTAGATAATTAAGTCCAAAAAGAGCGACAAACCAGCTTTGTCCACGCCAGATTAGAGATAAAGCAATCGCTCCAGTTAACCACAAACCCATTTTCAACCAATTGCGAGGAGTCCAAGTCAAAAGCACATATAGTGCCACGACCATTAAAAGCAAGGTTACTTCTTGTAGCTTAATTGTAGCCAGTAGTATCCCGGCCACTAAAGCATAAATGTGTTTTGAAGAGTATCCATAGAGAATTAATAATACGCCTCCCACTACAAGATTTTCCATATTTCCATCTGCGATGTTTCGGATCGATGGAAAGGAAATCACCAGTAAAATAATACTAAGCCAGTAAAATGCTTTTGATTCGATTCGAGGAACACTTACAACCAGGATAACAACGCCAACACCCGCCAGAATTCCCCACGCCGTTTGCATAGGTAATAAGCCTAGTGGTAGCAGTGGTACAAAAGACCAGGGCGGAAAACGTAAACCGTCAACAGGCAAGTACTGAAGATCGCCGCCACGGATTGATGCCCAGGAAGTTTTCCAGTCCATAGCCAATGTATTATTCTGGGTTGGGATCTTTTCAAAGAAAATCGCAAAAAGGATTAATACCGCCAGTATGCTTAGAGCTAAAATCGCCAAATCCAAGATTTTATATCTCATGTTTTATTCTCGGCTTCTTGCCATAGCACACATCAGAAATAGCGCCTGATGTACTAGGCGGCCTATCGTTCATAAGCTGCGAAAACCCACTCAATTTGCGTTGAGACGGCGGTGTATGGGAAGTATGATACATCGCCGGCAATCACACCAGTCCCATCATACAACCTAGCAAGCAATTCACCTAACATCCGTCGCAAAGAACACTACGGCGAAGCGCCCTAGACAGGGAAGTTCGGTCGCTTCCAGTAAGATAGGAATGAGAAGGCGGGTACTTCCATCACGTGATGCGTTGTTTTTGGGATTACAAATAAATATCTTTAAACTTTTTTTCCCTCACCTATGCGATCCGCCGATAGAGAACCCTTCAAAGGTTTTCCGTGTGTCCCCGTTCGTTTTGATACGGGGGCACTTCATGGCCTTTACACTCGCGGGGCGTTCGGCGTTGGGCTGCCAGGCTCGAAACTAGTAGACCAGTTGGTCTCCTTTCTGTGCAAGAGGATCCCGGAAATGCGAAAGGTGCTGCTTCCAGGTAGGAAGCAGCACCTCTTTATCGTCTCTCTTAGCCTTCACAAATTCAATTCGCGTTAACCTACTCTCCTGTTGGGTATCCGATTTCTTGCTCGTCGAACAGCCGCTTCTTGAAAGCAGGGATCATCATGAACACGACCACAGCCAAACCCAGAGACCCACCCACGATGTAGTCGCTGGTGGTGCCGCGCACGAGGTGAGTCCAGAAGTTCGCGATCGTAACTGTGATGCCGCCGATCAAACCCAGGTAGAAACCAGCCTTCTTACGAAGACCTGTGTAGAAAATCGAGAACAGCAGGGCAATGGTCCCCAACCACATAAACTGGGTTGAGAGCCAGAGAACCCATGTCGTTGGCGGCCATAACGGGCGTTGGGGGAGCATCCATTGTAGACGGAAGGATGCATGACCGTTCGTGAAACTGTGAGCGGCAGCAATTCCCAGAGCCATGAAGACCAGGAAATAAGCTAGTTTGGTCGTCCCGTCAACTTTTTCTGCGAGCACTATCCAGAAGTAGGGAATCAATCCGAATAGAGCGATGAAAATCGGGTAAGGTAAGCCATTGCCGAAGCCAACAAAGTTAATCCACGGAATGAGCATATAGGCTCCGGCTATCGATGGCATTGCCGTGGCCAGCAGTGCCACCCCTTTGGCCCAGACTTCACCTCTGTTGAAAGGCTTGGCTATTACCAGAGCTGTCACGCCGCCAAACATTGCCAGTGCCATCCAGAGTGGATAGAAGAAGCTGACAAGGTAAGGGGTATCGATGATCAGCGGTGCTTTTTTGACCAGTTCGGGATCACCGGAGGTCGACATCTTCTCATATTTTATGAGTTGATTGTCGATGATTTCGGGTAGGATCGTCTTGACAATCAAAGGTGTTGCAATTGTGGTGACGAAGGCGAAAACGACCAGAACGATCGTAGCTGTAAGTCGAACTTTGTCTGACGGATGCTGCATGTTCTTCTACTTTTACTGGTGTTGGACAAGAGAGTACGAAAACAACCACCACTTGAGAATACACAGTAGTCAATGTGGGCAACCTCAGTATAGTGACAAATTTCTCAAATGTATTTAATCAAGGTTAAGTTCGAGGTTCTACGAAGGGTCGCAAATGACAAATAAACCCACGTGATTAACTCAAAACAGCCAATTCAGATGATGGTGAGGAAGATACAATGGAAGCGTTATTGGCGGAATTAGCACAGAATGAAGTGTTCAGCAACGTCAAACAAGCAGACCTGGCATTCCTCGCTCAAAGCTCAATTTCACGAACGCTGCGGGACGGGGAGTATGTATGCCACCAGGGCGATGATTGGCCTAAGGTTCTTTTCGTAGAAAGTGGGGAAATTAGCTGGGCTCTGACATCGCCTGGGGGTAAAGAAAAAATCTTGTTTACGATCAAGCCAGGGGAAGATTTCTGGGCTCACTCCATTTTCGACGGTGAACCAATACCCGCCTCCCTCTATGCGATCGGAGATACAAAAATCCGCCTTTGGTCCAAGGATGATATCCTCACCGTAGTTCAAAGAAACCCGGATGCGATCTGGGCAGTTACGTGTAGATTAATTGGCATCATGCGCCATGCGCGAGAGATTATCTATGGATTGGCTTTCCAACCTGTTTCGGCCCGATTGTCTCAGCTAATCCTGGATCGGTTCCACGACGAAGATGATCTTCTCGCTGAGCGGGATCTTACACTGGATCAAATCGCGGCGATGATCTCCTCGACCCCACAAGTGGTGTGCAGGGTAATGTATCAATTTCAGGAAGAAGGGTTGATGGAGGTCTCGAGAGCGACAATAAAACTGCTCGACCCCCAGGGATTGAAAAAATTAGCTGAAGCGTATTAGGGAGGGTGTTTCGCGCCCTTTTCAACACCCGATTCTGCATCATTTACACCCTCTCTACACCCATTGTGGCTACCCACAGCAATTACTCCGTTGTTTGATCTCCTACCCACGCATGCCTATAATCGTATATCGTGCGGAGGGACGTGATGGCTATTAACCGATATTCCCATTTCCAAGAGGGCATGGAAGCACACAATGTTGACCTGCTCGCATTGATCCCCAGCCCTACATTCTTCTATCTGTCAGGCCTAGACTTTCATCTCATGGAACGACCAATTGTGGGCTTCTTCTCACCCCGGCGTCAACCGCTGCTCGTCGTCCCGGAGCTGGAGCGTGAGCGCGCAGGTACATCCTCCTTCGAATGCGAAGTACTTACCTACGGCGAAAGTGACGCCTCGCGTGAAGCTGCTTTCTCACAAGCCGTGGAGAAAATTAAAGGGCTCTCGACCAAAGTTAGCATCGAGCCTCTGCGGATGCGGGCTTTTGAAATGCAGCTATTGGAGCATGCAAACCCCGAGTGGGTTTTTACAAATGCTGAAGTCCTTCTACGCGAACTGCGCATTCAGAAGGATGATGTCGAGATCGAATCAATACGTCGCGCTGTGATTGTCGCCGAAGATGCCCTGCGGCAGACGCTCCCGCAGATACACTCCGGCATGTCGGAGCGCGAATTGGCCTCGGAACTGACAATCCAATTGCTGAAAGCCGGCTCGGAACCCGATCTGCCCTTTAACCCCATCGTCGCCAGCGGTCCAAACAGCGCCTTGCCTCATGCAACGCCTACCGACCGGCAACTAGAAACTGGCGACTTGCTCATCATCGACTGGGGCGCACGCCACAACGGCTATATCTCAGATATTACGCGCACATTCGCCATCGGCGAGATCGATCCCGAGTTGCTGCAAATCGCCGAGATCGTCGCCCTCGCCAATGACTCCGGAAGAGAAGCAGTCTCCCCAGGCACACCTTGCGGCCGGGTCGATAAAGCCGCACGCGAAGTCATCGATGCAGCGGGTTTCGGTGAGTATTTCGTTCACCGCACGGGCCACGGCATCGGACTGGAAGCACACGAGCCCCCCAATATCCGCGCCGGAGAGGAGCTTATCCTATCGCCAGGTATGACCTTCACTGTGGAGCCGGGGATTTACCTGCCGGATCACGGCGGCGTGCGCATCGAGGACGATATCGTCGTCACGCAGTCTGGCGCCGAGAGTCTTACTACCTTGCCGCGCCAACTGGAGATTCTTGGATGAGTAGGATCCTCGATCGGGGTGAACCTTTCTTCTACCCGGGCAATGATGTGGGCTGCCTGCTCGTCCACGGCTTTCCCGGCGCGCCAGAGGAGATGCGCTGGCTCGGGGAACACCTGGCCAAGCAGGGATACACAACGCTCGGTATCCGCCTATTCGGTCACGCCACCCATCCCGATGACCTGACGCGTGCACGTTGGCAAGATTGGATGGCAAACCTCGAGGATGGCTATCACTGGATTGATGGCGCCTGTTCCCAGGTTGTCTTAATCGGGCTCTCACTGGGCGGAATGCTCACCTTGAACTTCGCCTCCAAGACACCTCTCGTCGGCGCTGTCGCCATGGCTACACCATGGGAATTGCCCCCGATCGTCGAGCGGCTGCGCCCGATAGTCCATCCGCTTAGCAAGGTCTGGCGCTTTCGCACACCGTCGGAACCGTCGGACTGGCGCGACAAAGAAGCGGAAAAGCTCCACCTTTACTACCCCGTCCAACCGCTGAGAGGGATTTCCGAAGTCTACGACCTCAACGCCGAGATGAGGTCATCGCTGAAACACATCGAATGCCCAGTAACGTTGATCTACTCCACCGGCGACCTGACTGTACCCACAGACCACGCACAACAGATCTATGCAGCGCTCGGTACGCAGGATAAGACGCTCTCCTGGGTTGAAAACAGCGGACATGTTCTCCCGCGCGACGCCGAACGCGAAAAGGTCTTTTCAACGATAACCGATTTCGTCCACCGCGTGACAGGAGATGCGCCGTGACCATGACCATGCCTGGCGCTGAAACCTTCTTCTTCCCAGGCGGGAAGGTCGGCTGCCTGCTCACACATGGCTTCACCGCTACGCCGCAGGAGATGCACGAATTAGGGACGCGCCTGGCATCCCAAGGGCATACGATTCTCGGTGTTCGTTTGTTCGGTCATGGAACCCGGCTGGAGGATATGGCCCGCTCCCGCTGGCCCGATTGGCTTGCCTCGGTAGAGGACGGATACCATTTGCTGAGAAAATGGTGCGATCAGATCATTGTGATCGGGTTTTCCACTGGCGGCTGCTTAAGCCTCATCATGGCCGCTGAGCTGCCTGTGGATGGGATCGTCACACTTTCGGCACCTTACCAGCTTCCCTCCATCCCCTATCTGAAACAACTCTATCCGATCCTACCTGCACTCAGCACCTTCGTTCCGCCCATTCGCAAGGGCCCGCCAGTCTGGTATGACATGGAAGCTGCGAAATCCCGTGTTCAATATGACGCCTATCCTATGCGTTCGGTTTACGAATTTGGCGCTATGCTCGAAGATATGCGGCCCAGGCTAAGTAAGGTTACCGCCCCGGCGCTCCTGATCCATTCCCTCGATGACGGTTTCATCCCGCCGTCCGATATGCAGCACATCCACGACTCGCTCGGCTCGACTGAGAAACGGATGGTTCATGTCCAAAACAGCAATCACATCATCACGTGCGACGCGGCACGAGAGGATGTGTTCCGAGAAACAGAATCCTTCGTCACCCAATTCGTCAAGCATGGAGCTTGAGAAAGGAGCCATCCATGATTCCGATACTCGAATGGGGATACCCCATTATCTATTGGCTGCAAAGCCTGGGGGACTGGCTTACACCCATCATGCAGTTCTTCACTTTTTTTGGCAACGAGGAGTTCTTCTTACTCGTTCTCCCCGCTCTCCTTTGGTGTGTCGACATTGGACTGGGAGTCCGAATTGGATTGATCCTCCTTACCAGCAACGGGGTCAATTCAGTGTTTAAACTCGCGTTTGGGACACCGCGGCCGTATTGGGTCAACCCTGAGGTGAAAGCTCTGAGCACGGGCACGAGCTTCGGCCTGCCTTCCGGCCACGCCCAAACTGCACTCGCCGTGTGGGGACGCCTGGCAGCTTGGATCCACCGCACCTGGGCATATCTGTTCTTCGGCGCCTTGATTCTGATAATCTCGATCTCGCGCCCATACCTCGGTGTCCATTACCCAACCGATACGCTTCTTGGCTGGCTCATCGGCGGAGTCATACTGGGGGCATTTCTCATCTTCGACAAGCCCGTCAGCAAGTGGCTTTCACGGCTTTCAGCGGGCCAGCAAAGCCTGCTATCTTTTGTGATCAGCATTGCCTTCATTTGCCTGGGGCTACTCATGTCTCGGGCTACGGCAAACCGTCCAGTCCCATTGGAGTGGATTGCCGGAGCTGCAGCCGCCGCCCCTGGAAGCGAAGCTATCAACCCTCTCAGCATTAACGGGTTCTTCTCCACCGCCGGTGTATTTTTTGGCCTCGGCACCGGCGCTGCACTCCTCTATCAATGGGGTGGTTTCCATGTCCGCGGTCCTTGGTGGCAGAGACTGCTGCGTTATCTAGTAGGCCTAGTGGGTGTGGCCCTGATCTATTTCGGGTTCAGCGCGATCTTCCCCAGGGGAGATGATTTTGTAGCGAATGTGTTTCGATACGTACGCTACGGGGCGGTCGGATTTTGGGTCGCCTACCTTGGGCCAAGAGTGTTCGTGCTCCTTCGTCTGGCCAACGAGGATGCACAGGAAGACCAACCTCTTCCACCGAATGAGTAAGCCTTTGCCCACCGTCTGGGGCTTACTGGTGCGATGCTCTTAGTGGCCAACGAGGGGAAACAGGGTACGTAAGACTGATTTATTGGATGTTTCGGGGCAACTCAGGAAATCCTAGCGCTTCCAAGCCGTCACGAAAAAAGGGGGGAGGCGTTGTATCGTCTTTTCTCTGTTGCTAATTTGGGGAAGTATAAAAAAGACATCCTTTTACGGAATCAGATAGCTTCCAACTCCCGCCACAAGTACCAGTGCCCCTTGTGGTCTCCGGCGTCCTTAGGCGCCCGGTCGTAGTAGATATCGAACACACGCCCCCCGCGTATACGCACCCTGAAGTAAAAGCGGCCCACCCCGCGTGATCCCCGCCGTTCCGCTTTCTTCAGATTCTCCGGTCTCATATTCAGCGCCATCCTGCCCTTGCGCGAATAATCAAACCAGGAGGAGATTACTCCCTCAACCTTGAAATTCTGGCCCTTCCAGAGGATGCTATCCGGCGCCGTGGGTTTCTTGATTAAATGCGGAGAAGTTTCGTGCTCAACATCGATTTTTTCGCTTATGAAGCGGAGGGGCGACCACTCATCCTGCATCTGGTAATTCGGATTGCTGGACCCAGGCACGGGTTGCTGGTGCGGAGAGGCAAGCCAGATTGCAGAGCGCTAAAAGCGTCGCCGGTCCAATAAACATCAACGAAAGGACGTTAATTAAAATAGCGGCTCCATACCCCCATTGTCTATGCAGCCATATCCCCCAAATCGCCCCCGATAAACCAGCACCGAGAACAATCGCTGGCCACGCCAGGGCTTCTGGCTTGAGGACAATCCATTGATCGAAGCCTTTGGTGAAAAGATGGCATGGATCCAACCAGGAGGCCCCGGGAATCACGACAATGGGATTCCAACCGAAGAGGCGAACAGCAAGACCGTTGGTGACGAGGTAGATACCGAGCAGGAAGCTGAAGAGAGTCAGAAGGCGTAATGTGATTGGAGGCTTACGATCGTCCATAGGGTTCGACATAAAATGAAGGGCCGGGTTGCCCCCGCCCCTTTTTGCCTCACATTCCGATCAGTCTTCTTCCTCTTGACCGATCTCCCTCTTGCGCGCGGCGATGAGTTCCTCTGCTACGTGTGAAGGGACAACTTGATAGTGGCTCAATGACATCGAAAACGCGCCACGCCCACCTGTCATCGACCGAATGTCGGTCGTGTAGCGTTGTATCTCAGCAAGCGGAACTTGCGCAGTAACCACGCTCCGCCCTCGTTCGGTCTCCATCCCCTGGACACGTGCCCGACGGGTGTTTAGATCCCCGAGGACATCGCCCATGTTCGCTTCTGGAACGATGACGCGAATATCCATGATCGGCTCGAGCATAACCGGGGCTGCGGCGTTCATTGCCTGTTTGAAAGCCTCCCGGCCGGCGACCTCAAAAGCGACCGCCTTTGAGTCGACCGGATGCTCCTTGCCGTCAACGATGAGGACTCTAACTTTCTCGACCGGATAACCGGCGATTACACCCTGCTTCATCACGCCCTTCACGCCCTTCTCGATGGCGGGCATGAAGCCCTGTGAGATCGAGCCCCCGAAGACCTTATTAACGAATTCGAACTGTCCTTCCTCAAGAGGTTCGATATCCATGTGGACTTCGGCAAACTGTCCTGCGCCACCCGTCTGCTTCTTATGGCGGTATTCGGCATGCCCGGATTTTGTGATTGTCTCCCGGTAGGGAACCCGGGGCACTTCTGTGTTAAGGCCGACCTGGAACTTGGCTTCCGCCTTACGGATGGCGACGTCGATATGCTGATCTCCCATTCCCTGAAAAATGGTTTGGTTTGTGCTTGGTTCCTGGTGCCAGGAGAGCGTGAGATCCTCTTCACAGAGACGTGTCAATGTGGGGCTGATTTTCGTCGAGTCCGCTTGTGTTTTCGGTGATACCGAAACGGAGAAAAGAGCGTTGGGGTATTCGGGTTTCGCGATTGCAAGTGGGTGCCCTTTATCGCCGAGCATGTCGCCAGTTGCCGTCTCACCAAGCTTGGCGGTTGCACCTAAGTCCCCAGCGTGGAGATTCTTGACTCCGATCTGTTCTTTGCCCCGCAAAACAAACAACGTGCCTAGTCGTTCCTCGGTTTTCTTGGTGTGGTTCCACACCCGGCTGTCTGCAGCGAGTATGCCGGAGAGTACGCGCATATAAGTGAGCTTTCCGACGAATGGGTCAGCTGTAGTCTTCCATACACGGACGGCCAATGGGCCGGAATCGGAAGCTTCTAAGACTTCTTCTCCCGATGCTCCTTGTGCCTTCACTGGTTCAGCGTCGGCAGGGGAGGGGAAGATCTCAATCATAGCCTCCATTAGCGGCACTATGCCTGTCGTTTTACCAGCTGCGCTTACGAAAACCGGAATAAACCGGCCGGCGCGGACAACCGATTTGAATCCTTTGGCAATTTCGGCGGCGGTCAGATCTTCGCCTTCGAGGTATTTCTCAAGCAGGGCATCATCCCCCTCCGCGGCGGCTTCAACCAGAGCGATGCGTGCCTCTTTCGCCTGCTCTTGATATTCGGCGGGGATATCCTCCAACGCTTCCCCTTCAGCCGGACGAGCTTTCATATTAAAGAGATCAATGACCCCCTTGAATTCACTCTTCTCACCCCAGGGAAGCTGGACAGGGATGAAGGTTGCATCCGGGGAGAGTTCGCTCGCTGCAGAGAGAGTTGTCTTGAAATTGGCATTGTCGCGATCCATCTTGCTGATGACGACAAACCGCGGCAGCTTGAACGTATTGCAGTACTCCCAGACGATTTCCGTACCCACTTCGACTCCGGCGACGGAATCCACGAAAACAACTGCCGCATCAGCCACACTTAATGCTGAAATCACTTCGCCGACGAAATCCGTGTAGCCGGGCGTGTCAAGGATATTTAACTTATGATCTTTGAACTCGATTGGGAGGAGTGATGTGGAGAGCGAAAGAGTGCGACGGATCTCCTCATCCTCGAAATCGGAGATTGTATTTCCATCCTCGACTTTCCCCATACGAGTGATCGCACCTGTGCAGAAAAGCATGGCTTCTCCCAGGATGGTCTTTCCACCCCCGCCATGGGACACGAGAGCGATATTGCGAATAAACTCCGTTGCGTATTCCTTCATGGGTTTGGGATCCTTCTCAAAGGTTTTTTTAGGTCAACGAATTCTAAAGGATGAGCTGGGTCTTGTAAAGACAAAACATAAAAAGAAGGGGGTTTAATAGCTTATTATCCCGTTTTGGACATCCCCTTGTGATGACTGGAACAAAGGCTCTCTTCCCTAGGTTTCGATTCTTCGTGAGGTTTAATCGCTCATCTCTAGGCCTAGCGGGTTGATGTTACAATCCGGCTGACACCGTGGAGGGTACCATGCAGTTAATCAATCAATATTCTTTTCCTTTCCTCGCCGGGGTTATCATCCTCATCCTCGCCGGCATTCTTCTGCGCAGAGGGGGAACGGATGGATTGCTCGTTCCGCTAGCAGCAATGCTCATGGGATTTCTTTTCGCATTCTGGCTCTTCAGCCCGGGGGCGAGCCCCGAAACGTCCGAGGCAGCTAGCGTTGAGGATGCGATCGGGTCAGGGAAGGCTGTCCTACTCGAATTCCAGAGCCCATATTGACTGGCGTGCATGGCAGCCAAACCCATCGTGGATGGGATCGAGAAACAGCATGCAGACGACCTGAACGTAATCCGTGTAAATGTCCAAGACGATGCCATGCAACCCCTGTTGAAAACCTACGCTTTCCAATTCACGCCGACTTTCATCCTGTTTGACCCGGCGGGAGAGGAAATCTTCCGCACCGTCGGCGCAATAGACCCAGCAGTGATCGATAAAGCTCTGTCATCCACCCCATGATTCGTCGTCTCTTATTCGAACTGCGCTACCTTCGTGAAAAAACGCCATGGGATACGGGGATCTCCCCGCCCGAACTCTTGAAGTATCTGGCGGAGAGCTCACCCGGTCACGCGCTGGACCTCGGCTGCGGTACAGGCACGAATGCCATAACCATAACTAAACATGGTTGGCAGGTCGTCGGGGTGGATCTCTCGGCGCTGGCGATTCGAACCGCCCGTCGCAACGCTCTTCAAGCCGGACTTGAAATTGATTTCAGGCAGGAAGACGTGACGCGACTCGCCTCTATCAAGGGGCCATTCGATTTCGCCCTCGACATCGGCTGCTTCCACTCTCTAAGCGGCGCGGGGCAGCAAAATTATTTCCAAAATCTCACACGCGTCATCAAACCTGGCGGGACCTACTTGATCTACACCTGGCTCGCCGGTGAGGGTGCTTCGCCGTCCATAGGATTAACCGAAAGCGACATTCCAACCCTGTTCGAGCCCGGTTTTGAAATTCGCTCCTTCATACGAGGTACCGAAGGACACCGTACTTCAGCCTGGTATCAGATGACACGAAAACCAGAATGAGCCGCATCCTTCTCCTCTTTATGGACGGCATAGGGCTTGGTGCAGATGACCCCGCCTGTAATCCGTTCGCCGCTTGCGAGATGCCTGCACTCGAGGCCCTTCTCGGCAGTCGAAAGTTCGTATTCGAAACAGCGCCCTTTAAGGGCGATGAGGCGACGCTGCTTTCAGTTGACCCCACACTTGGCCTAGCCGGCACACCCCAATCAGCCTCTGGACAGGCCGCTTTACTTACGGGCCGCAATGTTCCGCAAGAGATTGGCGAGCATTATGGACCAAAGCCAAACCCACCCATCCAACAAATCCTGCGCGAGGGCAATATCTTCTCCACCGTTACGCAGCTCGGCGGGAAAACTGCACTGCTTAACGCCTACCCTCCCCAATACTTCGAGGCCATCGAGCGGGGGCACCGTCTATATTCTGCCATCCCCCTCGCTGTGACGGCCGCCGGATTGCCGCTGATGACCGCCGAGGATATTCAAGCCGGTCGTGCACTCTCTGTCGATTTCACCGGTGAAGGTTGGGCCGCCAGGCCTGAATTTCCACCGGTCCCGATCTATTCACCTTTGGAAGCGGGCAAGAAACTCGCACATTTAGCAGCCCAGTACGACCTCACCTGGTTCGATTTCTGGCCAAGCGATTACGCCGGACACCGTCAGGATATGAATTCCGCGATCGATCTCCTGGAGACATTTGACATCGTCCTCTCCGGGTTGCTGCAAGAACGGGGTGGAGACCAGGACCTGGTCGTCCTGACTTCTGACCATGGCAATATGGAGGACCTCAGTCAGCGCGGGCATACGCGTAACCCGGTGCCCGCACTTCTGATCGGCTCCGAAGAGCTTCGCGACCATTTTGCGGAAGGACTCGAAAACCTCACCCACTTCGTTCCAGCTATTCGTAGAACGCTCTTCTCCTCATAGCTCCGGACCTCAACCCCTCAATCTGGGCACAGCCGCGCCGCCGTAAACCTTTATATACGCTGACCTAAGGATTCGCCGGTACCCAATCGCGAATCATCCTTGCTATACTTAGAGCATTGTTCCTAAGACTTGTCCTGAGGAGATGCGTGTGGATGCACCATTGAGTGAACGAGAGCAGCAAATCCTTCTCGATCTTGCTCACCAATCCATCGTGGCCGCGGTTGCTCAAGATCGCTCACCTCGCGTCGAACTCGACTCGCTGCCGAACCGTTTACGACAACCCGGGGCATCCTTCGTTACGCTAACCAGCAGCGGCTTGCTGCGCGGTTGCATCGGCACTCTCAAGCACGAATTCCCACTTGCCCAGGATGTCGTTCTGCGGGCGGCCTCCGCTGCGACCGATGACCCCCGCTTCCCCCCACTCCAAATTGGCGAGATCGAGGATACGGAGATCGAAATCTCGGTATTAACAACTCCTCAGCCTCTGGACTACAACGCGCCAGATGAAATTCCCAACCTACTCGTCCCTGGACGGGACGGCGTCACAATCGTCCATGGCCTTAAAAAAGCGACTTTCCTGCCCCAGGTTTGGGAGAAAGTAGATGGTCCCGAACATTTTCTAACAATGCTCTGCCAAAAAGCGCAACTTCCAGCCGAGGCCTGGAAGCGTGGTGAGTTGGAGATTTCAACCTATCGAGTGGAGAGTTTCCACCGGACCCGGGCCAAGCCATTATAAGGATGAACCACCATGCCTGAATTCCCGACCCTGCAGACCGAGCGGCTCATCCTCCGTGCTTTTCAGATGGATGACGCCCCCGCTGTAGACAAGTATGTATCGGAAAAAGCAATCGCTGCTACCACATTGAACATCCCACACCCTTACACCCAGGAGATGGCCGAGGAGTGGATCGGGACACACAAAGAGGCCTTTGAAAACGGCCTAGCTGTTCGCTTTGCGATCACGTTAGGAGATAGCGGGAAACTACTCGGCGCGATCGGACTCGAGATCACGGCAGCGCATGAGCGGGCCGAGATTGGCTACTGGATTGGAAAACCCCATTGGGGCAAAGGATACTGCACCGAAGCCGCCATAGCCGTGCTAAAACACGGGTTCGATTCAATTGGGCTTGAACGGATATTCGCCACGCATTTTCGCAGGAATCCCGCTTCCGGTCGGGTCATGCAGAAAGCGGGCATGAAACACGAAGGCCGATTAAGACACCATATTAAGAAATGGGGGGGATTCGAGGATCTCGAAATGTATTCAATCCTGAGATCCAATACGGAGCGTAACCGCTAAGCGGAATATTGTCTCGAGTGGACAATTTCACCTGCTTGCTCCCAATTCTTCAGAGGACCTATAAAGTTGATTTGTTCTTCATCTACTGGTGTAATTAGCTGTCGGGTTTGATTGATGAATAAGGAGGCATCCATTCATGAAAGCGCTTGTCATTTACGACTCGCAGTTCGGAAATACTAAGAAAATCGCCCAGACGATCGCCGAGGGATATAGCTCGGAAGGAGAAGTTGAAGCTCGCCACATTGGAGATGTTCAACCGGACGAGCTTCGTGGACTGAGTGTGCTAATCCTCGGATCACCGACCCAACGATTTCGTCCCACTGAGGGGACGAATGATTTCATCAAGGCAATTGAACGTGATGTTCTAAGTAACACCAAGGTAGCGGCTTTCGATACTCGCCTCACGGAGGAAGAAATTGAGAAGACAGGCATTCTGGCATTTTTCGTTCGGATATTTGACTATGCGGCCAAACCTATCGGTGATCGCCTGGTGAAGAAAGGTGGGGAATTGATCCTTCCGCCGGAAGGATTTTATGTGGGCGGCATAGAAGGCCCTTTGCTGGAAGGTGAGCTCGATCGGGCAAGATCCTGGGGTGAAGAGATATTACATGCGGCGCAGGGCTAGTGTACCCCTAAGGCGGGAACTTCTCCCGCTAATGAAAATGGAGGCCCTTTATAGGAGACATTCACATTAACTCAATATTCTCCCAACCACGGCTCGTACGGACAATCTCCAGAGCTGCCACACACACTTCGTTAACCCCCGGCATCCTCCGCTGAGTCTGGCTCCTCCATCGCCGGATCATCCTCCGGGCCAAGAACCTGTTCAACGATTTGAGCTTCGGCATCTTGAAGGACCGTTTCTTGACCATCAGGGAACGTCACCCGCGTCTCGCTTTGCTCACACTGCACGACCAGCCCCCGCCAACGCAGCGTCACAGGCCATGGATAAGGGTTGCCCGGTTTGATCCAGACTTTGCTGGGAGAAATTAATCGGACGCCCAAAGTCTGCAGGAATAGGCTAAGCGGTGCCACACCTTCGATATGACCACGCCCTCCAACACCTCCCCTTTGATCCGGGTTATAACGTGCACGAAAGGCCTTATCTTCTTTTAAAGTGCCGACCACGTTCCCCATCAACCGCGTTACAAGGTCAGCAGCCTCCTCACGGAATCCATAATTCACCAGACCCTCTCCAAGCAGCAGATTCCAGAACATCCACACTGCGCCTGCGCCTTCTTGGTTGTCCGGCGCGTAGGACGGGTCCTTGGCAGAGCAGACCGGAATTCCATACGGGCGCCAGAACTGGTCGGGGACGGTCAGCGTTTTTGAGATGAGTTTATCGGCGCGCTCCGGCTCCGGGATCCCCGCCCAGAGAGGGAGAAGCAGGGATTGATCCATACGCGTCGTATCCGGCAACCAGATCTCGGAGTTAATCTCTTTGCCCAAACCCAATACTTCGATCCGCTCGATTGTGGTGTTGAGTTTTTCGCTCGTGAACACGCCTGTATTCAAGAACCATTGAAACCTACGGTGAGTAATCCGTTCGACGCGGGAGCGCCCGCGCCGTCCACGACTATGGATGAGTATCTTGAGCTTGCGGGCATCCTTTTCCGAACCATGGATACGGACTAGGACACGCACCGGTGGGTCGAAGGAGCCCTTCACTTCAAATGAGTATTCTCCACGACCTTTACCCAAACGTTTTCCCGTGAAGGATGTGTCCAGGTCCCGATCCCGCTGCCGATAGATACTTCGCTGCGCCGACCAGGTCGACTCAACCGCATCTTTGAGAATCGCCAACCGCGGTTCAATCCCTTTAATCGCACGTTTACGCCCGATTTCGCGAGCGATATAGTTCAAAGACTGGATCTCACGATATAGGTAGGAGGCCAGATCGACCGTCTCAACTATCGATATGTCCAGCCCCTGACTCCAGCGATGCCAAGGTGCAAACGCGGGCCAGTCGTCGAACCCGGAATGAGCTGCGTGGTCCCACTCCGGCCATCCATCCTGATCCCGGTCATGGCGCGGGTCGAACCACGCTTCCACGAAGCGCCGTAGCGGTGTGAATATCTGCCGCAGCCAGTCGGTATCCTCGGTGTGCTGATATACCATCCAGGCTAACGTCGCCAGGAGCGGGATGCTGTGAAGCCCGCTGCTCTTGCGGCTTAGATTGGGAAGCCACTCTATCTCACCTTCAGCATCTTGCGTTTTTAAATAGTTATCAATAAGTCCTTTAGAAAGTGACGGTGCAGCAGGAAGAATTTGCGAGATTGCCAGGAACGCATCCGCTGCTGTATACCCGGACCCTTGCGGGCTGAAGCCCTCTCCGTCCTCACTCGGAGAGAAACCATCGTCCACCCCTCTTCGCTTGACTAAGATAGACCCAGGCTGGAATTTCACCGGTCCGACGAAGTTCCCTAATATCTCTTTTTGAGTCAGCCAGAAAGCGCTATCCCAATCGGGATCTCCTGTTTCGATCTCCACGAACCCGCTGTTCTCCATCTCCACCCTGGCGCGCTCCTTGTCCCAATTAGATTGGACCCGTTTTCGCGCCTCGATGAAGGATTGATTCATTGTACTCTCGGCTGCCTGCGCCCAAACCCAGGCGCCAACTTCTCCCGGCAAGAGACGCCCATGAACGCCCAGAGTTGGGTAGGGTGCCGGTTCAACACGGGCGCCGCCGGATAGAAAAATTACAGGGTGGAGCCCGGCAGTTCGACCGGACAACACGCTGACCCTTTGAAAGGTGCTCTCACCGAGAGCCTGGGGATCCTCTCCGGGTTGAAGCAGGCCATATAATCGAAGGTGAATATCTTGGGGTTCGGTTCTGCGGTTCGAGATCGTGAATCTGCCCATAACCACATGTGATGCGGGGACCCAATATTCAGCAATGACGCCCACGTGGCTGAAGGGACTGAAGTCGAGCCTTACATAGTCAGGCAGAATTGACCGTACCACCGGCGTGGTGTGGAAACGCTCCGGGTCCGAGATGAAGCGGTTCCCCAGCCCAAAACCAGGGAAAATTCGCATCGCTCGAGCTCGTAACCCATATGTCGTATTCAGGGAAAGAGAGGGGGGTTCCTCAGATTCAACCTTTAATTCCCAGATATGATCATCGGCGATATCGATGTCTGAGAAGCGGGAGTCACAGGCCAAACGCAGAGCCATCGGCCCATCCAGTGGAAGCGACCATAGTTTCATACGGTGATTGTATGAAGCTAATGGGAATCCGTCAAAGACTTTCATGCCCTCGCAGAATTACCATCCAGCCAGACACCCGCTTGACGTGCTCATTAATGTGTGTGTCATGCTAGAATTAGGTGACTCCCTTTTGAAGAGGTGCTTGATGGCTTTGGAACACGTAAATAAAGGTATATATTTCGAGGAGTTTGTCGTTGGAAAGCAAGTCGTGAGCCCCGCCCGAACGATTACGGAAGCGGACATTGTTAGCTTCGCTGGGATATCCGGCGATTACACCTCAATTCACACCGATGCCGAATCCGTAAAAGATGGTCCCTTCGGTCAGCGTGTCGCCCACGGGCTCCTGATTGTCTCCATCGCCTCTGGTCTTGCTGCGCGAACGGGCATCATTGAGGGTACAGTGCTCGCCTTTCGTGAAATTAAATCCTGGAAATTCAGCCTGCCAGTCTTCATCGGGGACACCGTTCACGTCATCATGGAGGTGAAGGAAAAGAAAGCGCTGCCCCGGCTGGGCGGTGGCTCGGTAAACCTCTCGCTTGACATACGCAACCAGGATGATAAAACCGTTATGAAGGGTATCTGGCATGTCCTCATTCAAAGCAAGCCAGAAGGATCGTAGTCAAATAATTTGGGGACCAGGGATTACACGCAGAATTTGTCTGGCTGGCCGGGTGGCCATTCCCGCCACCTGGCGCATGCTATAATCACGAGCCATGAGCGATCCATCGGACGATCTCTCCAAGGAAACGGGTTCGGTTCCCTCCGAGCCCGAAAACGAGCGGCCTCTGGAAACGGATGTCCATCCACCCCCCGTTCAAGATAGTATCGACAGCCCTCAGGCGCGGTTTAAACGCCTGCTGGAGGGCGATATCTCCTCCGAAAAGTCATCCGCTTCGCCTGGCACACCCCCTATGGGTGACCCGGAACACAAGGACGACGGAATGGCTCAAGATTCCCCCGACCTCACCGAGACCGAACCCTTCGAACATGATCTGACCGAGAACGATCAGGCACAAGCGGCGAATGCCCCTCCCACAGAGGAGCCGTCTAGCGGTCCCAGCCCAGAGCTGGATTTGAGGTCGGATGCCGAGGTTCTACCTCAACGTGTGCCGGAAACGGATATTGGCGCCACACAGGTCGGTCCGTCCGCCTACATTCCTCCCACCCAACCTGAAGAACGGGGCGGCAGGGATTGGAAGCGCTGGGATACCTGCGGTGGGTGCGCGTTGCGAATGGCCATTTTCGGAGCTTTTGTTTTCATCGCCATTGTGATCGGAATCATCTCTTTCGGGGTTTACCAGTACTACTCGCTGGCCGCCAGCCTCCCATCCGTTGAAGATCTGCACGAACATGCCGCTCAGTTTGAAACGACGCGTATCCTCGATCGTGATGGTAATCTGCTGTACGAAATCCTCGATCCCCAAGCAGGCCGTAGAACCTACGTCCCGTTAGAAGAGATCTCCCCCTACATGGTCGCGGGAATTATCGCCACGGAAGATTCCCAGTTTTACAGCCACCCCGGGTTTGATATCTGGGCGATTTTCAGAGCTTTCTGGCAGAATTACACTCAGGGGAGTGTCGTCTCGGGTGCTTCCACCATCACCCAACAGGTCGCACGCAACCTGCTGTTCTCGCCGGAAGAGCGAACCAGGGTAACAGCGCGCCGCAAGTTGCGCGAGGTCTTACTCGCAGCCGAGATCACACGCCGTTACTCGAAAGAGGAGATACTCGAGCTTTATCTCAACCAGCATTACTTCGGGAATCTCTCCTATGGAGTGGAAGCGGCAGCGGAGACATATTTCAACACCACTGCTGACAAATTGACACTCGCACAGGCATCTTTCTTGGCAGGGCTCGTTCAGGCACCTTCAGTTTACGATATCTACACGAACCGCGATGCCACGCTGAATCGTCATCGCCAGGTCCTCACCCTGATGGTGGATACCAGCGTTGAAGATGGATGCATCTTCGTGAGCAACGCGCAGCAGCCAATCTGTATATCACCTGAAGATGCAGGCAGCGCTGCTGCCATAATCATCAATTACGAATTCCAGCAGCCCGACATCCAGATCAAATATCCACATTGGGTGACTTTCGTGCGCGGTGAACTTGAGGAATTGTATGACCCGCAGACGATCTACCGCTCGGGTTTCACCGTCTACACGACCTTAGACCCGGTGCTGCAATCTGAAGCACAGGAGATTGTGAGCGCACAGGTCGAAGCCCTGGCGGACAATCGCGCCACGAACGGCGCTCTGGTGACCATCCGCCCGGACACAGGCGAAATCCTGTCCATGATTGGTTCGGCAGACTATGGAGCCAACGATGGTCAGATCAATATGGCTGTACGCCCTCGTCAGCCGGGATCCTCGATCAAACCGCTCACCTACACCGCCGCATTTGAGATGGGATGGACCCCGGCTACGCTCATCTGGGACGTCCCTTCAGAGTTCCCACCTTCGGGGAATCCGAATGACCCCAGCCCCCCCTATGAGCCCGTCAATTACGACGGGCGCTTCCACGGCCCGGTGACCGCCCGCTCGGCGTTGGCGAACTCTTACAATATACCTGCCGTCAAGACGCTTGATTTTGTCGGAATTTATGACAACCCAGAGACACCCACAGAAGACGGGTTCATCGCCTTCGCTCGCCGCATGGGGATCACAACACTTGACCGCGACGACTACGGTCTCTCTCTTACGCTGGGTGGTGGAGATGTCACCTTGCTCGAGTTGACTTCAGCCTATGCAACCCTGGCGAACAGCGGGAATCGCATCCCTCCCACAAGCATTTTGCGCATCGAAGATCGGGAGGGCGCCGTCGTCTATCAGTACGAAACTCCCGCAGACAACCAGGTCCTCCGCCCCGAGCACGCCTACCTCATCACTGACATCCTCAGCGACAACGCCGCTCGAACGCCAGCGTTTGGTCCCAACTCACTGCTCAATTTGCCCTTCAAGGCAGCCGCGAAGACGGGCACAACGAACGACTTCCGGGACAACTGGACGTTGGGCTACACTCCGGACCTCGCGGTCGGTGTTTGGGTCGGTAACGCCGATTACACCCCGATGGAAAACACCTCGGGCTTGACAGGTGCCGCTCCTATCTGGAACAAATTTATGCAATATGCACAAAATCGCCTGACTGGCGGTCAACCAACCGTGGTGGTCCGTCACAGCGGCATCATCGATCGCGTCGTCTGTGCCGTTTCCGGTGCAGAACCATCCGAATGGTGCCCCTCACAGAAGAGGGAGATTTTTGCCCACGACCAACCCCCGCTTCCGAAAGAGCAAGATTTATGGCGGGATGTGTGGGTGGACACCTTCGCTCTTGAGCTGGCCTCCCCTGAGTGCGCGACGTACGTGGATGAGAAGTTGGGGTTGAACGTGGACGATCCCTGGGCACGTGACTGGCTCAATGAAACTTCTGAAGGAAAAAAATGGGCTGATGATATGGGTTTTAAAGATGATCCGCTCTTCTTCATACCCGATGCGGTATGTTCCAGCGACAGCCCCCAACCCATCCTGGCTTTCACCCATCCATCCGAAGGGACCACAATCTCAACGAGTCCACTGGAGATATTCGGGCGAGCAGCAGCGACGAATGACTTCAGAGATTGGATCCTCGAATACGGTCTCGGCAGCAATCCCTCCTTTTGGCCTGATATCGCTCACAACAACTCGCAGATTAAGCAGCCAGAACAACTGATCAAATGGGATATTTCAAAATTACCAAACGGTCCAGTGACGCTCCGCCTTGCGGTGCGGAGCATGCGCGGCGGTGTCGCCTTTGTTGAACTGCATCTGAATATCCTGCTACCTACCCCGACCCCCACGCCAACACCCACACCGACGGCAACCGCTACTCCTACATCCACGTTGACCGCAACCACCACACCTACTCCCTCCGCTACGCCTTCGCCGACCGATACACCCACTCCTCCCCCCTAGTATGAAATCCAATTATCGGTAGGGCCGAGCTGGCGGCTATAGTTCCTACGCGTAGAGACGCAGCATGCTGCGTCTCTACCACCATCGACAATGCATTCCCTAAGAAAAACCCTCCGGTAGGTTTTGAACCAACGGGAGGGGTTTGACGCGGTAAAGTAAAAACAGCGGGATGATCGTCGAGCAGCGGTTTTACTCTCGATCAAACCACAGTTCGCGGTATACACGATTCCAGTCGGACAAAGCGCGGCCGGAGATGACGAGACCAACTGCCAGCGCCACGCCCATTTGCGTCCCATTTGCCCCGGAGAGCGCCCATAAGGGCATCAGAAGCAATCCTGTGACGATATTCCCCCTGGCGGAATGCTTAATCAAGAGCTGGAGCGCCGAACCAAGTCCGACCGCCAACACAAAACCCAGCGGCCAGACTGCTAACAGAGCCCCTCCTCCGCTCGCCATTCCCATCCCGCCCCGGAATCCGGCGAAGATCGGCCTGCAGTGGCCGATCACAACACACGCCGCAGCAACGATCGGCGCCGCCTCCGTGCCGCCGAAACTGGCAGCCAGCCACACTGCCAAGTACCCCTTGCCAACATCCGCCACTAACACAATTATGCCGGGGACCCAACCTGCTGCCCGCATCGTATTGGTTGCGCCAGCGTGGCCCGAGCCCGAGCCGCGTACGTCAACTCCAGCCTTCGCGCGGGTGACCAATATTGCGAAGGGAATAGACCCGAGCAAGTACGCTATGACCGCGAAAGCGATGGTTTTCAGTACAGGTTCCATGATTTCGATCATACTAGGATTGTCCAGACTGAGCTACCGGATGAACGACCAATCCCATTGAGATCACAGCAGCGGCAGTTGTGGATCCTGATGTTCCGGCGGATCGATTGCTAATCGCTCCCGTAAATTCTCACGTGTTAATGTCGTCTCTGCGATGAGTCGTCTGACGAGGCGGAATTTTATCACTGGTGGGCCGCCCTGAAGCCAATCCTGCAGACGCGGGTCTCTTCGTGCCTTCTCTGCCACCAGCTCTGCGCGTCCACCCGGAATGACATACGTAATCCCATCCACCGCATCAGATTGGAGCACACCTGCCCAGATGGCCGTTTCCATGATCTGAAACGCGTAGGCGACCTCCCCATCATCCCCAAGCCACTTAATCATCTCCCCTTCGCCCACCTCAAACTCAAGCTGCGAGCCAAGGTTCACCAGCAGGCGCCTAATTTCAGCGCAATCCTCTTGACGTGCTGCGGCATAGTCCTCCGCGCGCAACCGCCAGCGGCTATCCGCGTCGGGCCCTTCTGCGTATGAACGCAGGCAGACGGTGATAAGCCGGCGGTCAGGTGTGAGCAACCCCGGTAATTGTTCGCAGATATGTTTATCAAGTTCGTATGCATATATCCAGCCTTCTTTACGCAGTGACTCGAGGACCCGGCGCTCAACGAGATCTGTGAGGCTCGCCTCCGCGAACGGCGGGTCGTGAAGCCAGTACAGCCCGCTCTCTACCTCCGCTCCACGTCCCATGTGCAGAAAGGTCTTCCGATTGCCCAGGACTGCCTCTAGCGACTCACCCATGACCTGCATGAACTGCCGCCCTTCCGCCTCACGGATGCTCTCGAGCAATTCCTCAGCCACGAGGTCAGACCACGCGGCGGCATGCAAGAGCGGATAGGCTGACGGTTCAGCCCGTGAGGTGAGAATATGCCTGCCAGAGGAGCGCATGCGCTCCTCTCTCTTCTTTTTCCCGCATGCAATCTGTGCAGCGGAGTCTACATTCCAATGAAAGATAGCTTGCTCCTCACCTGCACGCAGCGCTCGCCCCTGCAGGGCGAATCCCGCTGCGTTAAATCCGGACAGAACCGCGGCGATAAAACCGGGTTCCGCTTCGGGCAGGTATGAAATCACAGGGGTGTCCGATTTTATCGAAGCCGCCAGACCCGTGAGTACAGTGCGCAGCGCGGCAGCGTGCCACGACCAATCATACCGTCTACGGCGCAATGCCACTTTGATCGGAGCTGCGGTTTCTCGCCCCCACAGCCAGGCTGCCCAAAGTGCTGAGAGGGTCCAAAATGCTTGATTGTGGCGCGGAGGCACGGTGAGCAGCAAGCTTATCTGCGCGGGGTCAACCGTCTCCATCAGATCCCGTACAGTACCGGGGTAGATCGCGATCGTCCCCGCCTGCATGGGGCTGTCGATCGGCCAATCGGTTACTTGCAAATCGGGTTGCTCCATAGCCCAGGTTTCGACCGCCTGTTCCAGCGCGCGCCAGATATTTTGCTCTCGGTAGCGCTGTGAGGCTCTCAATTGACGCGGCCGCTCGCGACCCTCGGGATAACTCCATAGAGCGTTCGCTCCATCGAACGCAGAAAGCAGCAAGGCATGAAGCGCTCGTAGAAGCGATTCGTCAAGTGCCAATTGGTCTATCTTGTTGGTGATGGTTATGAGCGCGTAGATAGCCCGTCCAGGATAAACCGAAAGAGCTACCTCCGCATGTTGTCGGTCCGGATCACCGGCAGGAGCGACCTGTTCGAGTGCCAGCGCATGTTGCAGTCCTCGCCGCGAGAAATCGAGGGCGCGATCCCAGTCATCTTCCGTCGTAGGCGATTCACCCGTGTGGGCACAGTGATCGCAAGAATAGACCTTGTGGGTCGGACCACCCAACTCCGGGTCCCACACAAAAAACTCGACGGATATGGCTTCACCGCACCTCGTACACGTACTGCGATAGAGATCGAGGATGAACCGCTCCATGCGCGTATCATCTTTGGGAATTGCGGCCAGGTGGGAGAGCGCCGCTTGCAGCTCTCCAAGCTTGAAAGGCTGAAGCGTGTGCTGAAGGACGAAGCGGGTAACAGGGTTGTTCGCGGCAACTAGAACCGTACGCCCCGATTGGGCTGCTTCTAACACCAAGCGTGGTGAAGCGCCAAAGGGGTCTAATACAAGCCCCGCGGGCAGACGTTCATCAGCCAGGATTTGCTCGATGACGCCCTCCTCCAATGGCGGCATGAATCGCTTGAGAGGTCCTTGATGACTGTCTGGGTATCCAACAGGTAAAGGTAGTTCCATCCTCTTGAGTATACGTCAACCCTGCCCTGCTTTGATCACCCTTTTTATAAGAACCGCTGATCGACGCCCGGTCATAAATGGTATGATTCGCCTAAATGCTGCATCTGTTCCTGTTTTTCACCCGGGCTCAACATCACAAGGACACACATGGGGTTATGCAGCAGCCATTGTCACCCGGAAAGAGGAAGCATAGACTCCAACCCGACGTGCCGGTGAGATGCTTGATGAAACTTCGCAAGATCTTTCCTATGATAGCCATCGCCCTGCTCGCCTCGGGGTGCAACACACTCAATCCTTCCACGCTGCCGATCTCGCCGGGAAACCCGGCAACGATTGTGATAGGTGATCAGCCTCAAACTCAAGCTCCGTACACTGCTCCGACCTTCTCGGCGCAGGTCTGTCCCATTCCCCCGGGTTCACCGGATTTGCCAATCCTGAACAACCCAAACACATGGGCCCCTGACATCCATGCATATCTCAACGCGGGTGGATTTGTTAGTTCGCTTCTCGATCACATCCAAGCCTCGAACTCCACCGAACCATCAGCCAATGCAGGTGAGATTCTCGACCTGAACGAAGACGGGTTTGAGGACCTTGCGCTCGTCCTAACACAAGCCCCTTCAGAAATAACGGCATTACCTTCCGGCTCTCTGCTCATCTTCCTTTGCTCAGATGAAGCCTTCCAGGCTGCGTATGTAACCTCTCCTGCAAGCGAAGCCGGACTGCCAAAGCTGCAAGCGTCGCGTGATTTCACCGGCGACGGACGTCCTGAGCTGCTCACTTTATGGGAATCGTGCGGAGCCCACACGTGTTTCATTCAGGCTGAAATCCTGAAATGGGACGGTTCTGGATTTGAGAATCTATGGCAGGGGCGCAGTGACGACTTGCCCTCTCCGGACATCGAACTTCAAGGACCCCTTGCCGATGGCAGTACAGCAATTTCTATCACGGCGAGAGGGATCGGGTCTGCGGGTGCAGGGCCCTACCGGGAAATCCGGCGCACCTGGACCTGGCATCCCGAATCAGGGCGCTTCGAACTCTCCGAAGAAACGCTCGCAGATCCAAAATATCGCATTCACGCCCTGCACGACGCCGATCAAGCTGCCCTGGAAGGAGATTACGAGACAGCATCAAAAGGATATCTGCGGGTTATGGAAGACGGAACCCTTGATGATTGGTCCTCCGGCGAGGACGGAAGAGCAACACTCCGTGCTTATGCTGCCTTTCGCCAGATCGTCATCGATGTTCGTAATGGGAATACAACGAACGCCGAAGCTGGATTAGATTTCCTTCGGGCCGCCTATCCACCCGAGTCCCCTCACTACGCCTACGTTGGCTTGACGGAGAGATTTTGGGAAACCTACCAGATCGACGGAGATCTAAGAGAAGCATGTTTGGCAGCGCAAGGTTTCGCCCTCAATAATCCTGAGGACATACTCGAACCGCTTTACTATGGCTACGCCAACCGCACATACCTTGCGGCGGACATCTGCCCTTTCGATAACGGATAGAAAAAACATCTTAGGGAACACCACAAAGGACTTCCATGCCTCCATTACCGATCACCCAGTTTGAACCGCATATGCCTAAGCTCATAACGCTGATCGAGAACCTTGTCCAAATCGAATCTCCAACAACCTCGAAATCGTCTGTCGACGAACTCGGGCGCTTTGCTGCCGCCGAGATGGAAGCGCGCGGCGCCCAGGTTCGCATCGAGCCCCAAACGAATGCAGGCGATCATCAGATTGGCACCTGGGGCGAGGGTCGAGGAGGATTGCTGCTCATGGTGCACCTCGACACGGTCCACCCTCTCGGCACTCTGGAGAACATGCCCTTCACGAAACATGAAAACCATCTTTTCGGACCGGGCGTGCTGGACATGAAAGCCAGCATTGCGATGGCGCTCACCGCGATCGAGGTACTGAGTCAGAATGAAAAATTAAGACAGGACAAGCTGACCTTACTGTGCACCTCTGATGAAGAAACTGGAAGCCGCACGTCACGAACGCTCATCGAACAGATGGCGCAAGATCATGAACTCGTCCTCTGTCTCGAACCAGCCCTGCCAGATGGCGGCCTGAAAACCTGGAGGAAAGGTACGCTCGCTTTCAGGGTTGAGGCAATAGGCAAGGCCGCGCACGCAGGCAGCAACATCAAGGATGGAGTAAACGCCATCCTCGAGATGGCTCATCAAATTCCTGGAATCGCCGGGTTTGCCGATGAAAAAACCGAGACCACGATTAATGTCGGCGTGATTGAAGGCGGCACTCGCTCAAACGTCGTCCCCGATCTCTGCTGGTTGCGAGTCGATGGGCGCGCCAAGACAAAAGACGAGGGAGATCGGGTCTTGGCCTCAATGCTCGCCCTCGAACCTATCCTCGAGGGCGCGGAAATCAGGGTGAAGGGCGGCTGGAACCGGCAGCCCATGGAACGCAACGAACTGATGATAAAGACGTTCCAACGCGCACAAAGCATCGCCCGCGACCTGGGACTCTCGGTCTCAGAGGGGGGCACCGGAGGGGGTTCTGACGCTAATTTCGTCGCCGCACTGGGGGTTCCCGTACTGGATGGTTTCGGCGCGATCGGAACCGGCGCCCACACCCAACACGAACAAATTGAGACGGAAAGTTTAGCAGAACGGACCGCGTTGATCGCCGCCCTGATCAGCGAATGGTAGTCAATCCTTCAAGCACAGCCAATAAGTCGGCGTAGTCGTTCATCCACGCCATCGTGCGCAGGAAGTCCGCGGGCGAAGGGGAATGTTCCCAGAGGGCACGGACAGCCTCACCCACAGGGTCATCCCCTGCGGCCCCGCCGGGTTCGTCGGCGTAGGCTCCATGGAACGCGAAGTAAGCCTGATTCAGGCGTCGGATGCGATATCCATGCTCCCAGAAGAACTCCCTTCTGGCATCCATATAGCGCTCGGCAGTTTCAACCTCTCCCGCTTCTAAGAATGCGTCGGTCTGGACACGTGTCTCATGCATTTCCTTCCTAAAATCAAAAGCTGGAGGCTCCGTCTTACTCTCGCTTGAGGTAGGGGCTATCTCATCCGGCAGCATTGCAGGATAGGTTCGTCGGATTACCTCCCACCCGATCGCCTTACCCATCAACGATGCAGTGGTCTCGTTCATGGTTCGAAGCTCTTCGTTCGCAAAATAATTCATGCCCAGCGGGCGCAAGGTCAGGTAATTGTGAATCCACTCGTGAGCGATCACTTCAACGATCCATGTCAGATTGGTTGACTCCTGCACCATGGTTGGATAGGTTCCCATTCCGCCGATGGGCACGACAAGCGCTGAGACGTCCAGGCTCTCTTCGATACCTCCCTCGAGATTCACTTTCCGTTCAAGCGTCATATCCACATCGAGGGTGATATTCGCGATCTGGCGAATGACCTCGCGCGGTGAGACGATGAGTGCATTTGGAAGCGGGTCGAAGGTGAACACAACCGGCGGGAAAGGCGCGCCCCCTAATTCCAATCCCATATCCGCAATCACAATCGACAGCTGCTCCTGAAGGATGCTTTCAGCGGGTGGTCCAAGCTGGTTCACCTGGTTGCGGATGTTCTCCAGGTTGTCCAAACTCTCCTGGAGGGCAGAACTGGCTTGATCTACATTCGGATCTCCCAGCACTTCCTGTACTTCCCGCTCGGTCTGCTGTGCGCTTCGCACCAGCTCAAGATAATCAATGACCAATTGCGCGCGCTCGTCCTCACCCGCATATGCTGCCGGGTGAAGACTGAGTTGACTGAGCTTCTTTAAAGAAGATTCTAAAGTCCAACCAACATAATTAAACTCCACCGACCGGGTGAAGAGCCGGGTCCGATCCACAATATCGCGAACGTTCAGACTACTTCCGCCCAGAAGCAGAGTTACTGTAAAAAGAAGTGCACAGCGCTTAATAATGCGCCAGAACATTGTGAAATCAACCGCTGAACGCATAGCGGCATGATACCAAGCGAGAAAATGGTGTCAACATCGGTATGTTATAATCTCGTTCCCTCCAGATCGGTTAAAACGGTCAGGAGCCCATAAACCGATGAATTTCCTCGTAACCGGCGCCGCCGGATTCCTTGGCTCTGCACTTGCCAACCGATTAGCCCGCGAAGGGCACCAAGTTCGTGGCTATGATGACCTCTCAGCTGGGGACCCATCGCGGCTCTCGGCAGATGTGCTCTTCACTCGCGGAGATGTGACGGATCGCCCCAAACTCTGGACTCTTTTGCAGGAGATTGATTGTGTTTACCATCTGGCCGCGAAAGTATCCGTCCCGGAATCGATCCTTTACCCGCGCGAGTACAACATCATCAACGTCGGCGGAACCGTCAGCGTCATGGAGGCGATGCGCGACGTCGGTGTCCGCAGGGTAATATTGATCTCCTCCGGCGCGATTTACGGCGATCAAGGTCAACAACCCCTAGTCGAGGATGCACCCCCGAATCCAGGATCCCCCTATGCTGTGTCAAAATTAGCCGCCGAGCATTACGTTCATACGATCGGTGCACTCTGGGGAATAGACACCGTCGCCCTGCGCGTGTTCAACGCCTACGGCCCTGGTCAGCCGCTCGCCGCAGCCCACCCGCCGGTCGTGCCGCATTTCTTGCGCCAGGTTTCCCATGGGGGATCAATGATCATTCACGGGAAGGGTGAACAGACGCGTGATTTCGTCTATCTGGACGATGTCGTTGCGGCTATGGTCGCCGCCGCTTCCGCGCCTACGATTAACCGCTCCGTAATCAACATCGGCAGTGGAACCGAGACGAGTATTCAATCCCTCGGTCAATCCGTCCTTGAAGCCGCTGAGAAAAAGTCGGAGTGGATTTACAAGGAAGACCAGGATGCTGGCCCATCACGCATGTGCGCCGACATCCGTCTTGCCAAAGAGAAACTTGGCTATAAGCCGCGCTTCAGCCTGCAGGAAGGGCTCGAGCGTATGATCAGCAAGGACCCGCGGTTCCACCCCGATTCACCCTCTAGGTGAACTTCCTGCCGATTTGACCGCTTACTCCAAGATCGAATTTCGGGTATTGATCTTGGGAGTTGATTAAGGTACCTATCCGTACTACCAAACTGCCGCCGGGATTCTTTTTACCGGATTTCAATGATGACCTCCAATTCTGTGATCGCACGGAGCTTCTTCGATCGTCCTACATTGATCGTGGCTCGCGAGTTGCTCGGACAGCGCTTCGTCAAACTCGAGGGCGATCAGCGCATTGCTGGTTTGATTACCGAAACCGAGGCCTACATCAGCACCGAGGACGACGGGTGCCACGCCCGCTCAGGTCGCACAAACCGCAATCACTCGATGTGGGGTCCGCCAGGTCATGCCTATGTCTACTTCACCTACGGCATGCATTGGATGTTGAACTTCGTTACCGAGAGAGATGGTTTCCCAGCTGCAGTACTTCTGCGAGGCGTGAAACCGG